>PMIW01000225.1 GCA_003158365.1 Ignavibacteriota bacterium
TATGAAGAATTGGAAAGCGGAGAAAAAAATAAGGAAGAAACTAAAGAAATTAAAGATATTAAGAAAGAGGTAGTTTATGAATGAGAAAAAATTTATGAATCCTTATTAAGCGGGATTTTTTCTCGGACTGATTCTTCTTGCAACCATATACATAACCGGCAGAGGACTGGGTGCAAGCGGAGCAGTTAAAAGTGTATATACAGCAGTTGTGGAGAGTGTCTTTCCGGGATATACTTCTAATGCTTTATATTATCAGGAATACGGAAAAGAACATCCCGGTAATCCATTAAAAAACTGGCTGGTGTTTGAAGTTATCGGTGTTGTAATTGGTGCATTTATTTCGGGATTAATTTCGAACAGGCTATAATTTAAACTTGAATACTCGCCAAAGAGTACCTTAAAAGTCAGAGTTACGGGAGCATTAATCGGAGGATTGTTATTTGGGTTCGGTGCTCAGCTCGGCAGGGGATGTACAAGTGGAGCGGCTTTATCGGGAATGGCAGTTTTGTCGACAGGTGGACTGATTACTATGGCAGCGATTTTCGGAGGTGCATATTTGTTTGCTTATTTTTTCAGAAAAATGTGGATTTAATAAAAATATTATAGGAGTTTTTTATAATGGGACCATTAGTTCCTGAAGTAATCGGAAATGAACTTAATTTTATAGTAGCAATTTTTATAGGAATAGCGTTCGGCTTCATACTCGAGCAGGCCGGTTTTTCTACATCGAAAAAATTAGTCGGACTTTTTTACGGGTATGACTTTACGGTTCTTCGTGTATTCTTTACTGCCGGAGTAACAGCCATGATTGGTGTGATTGCATTTGACCACTGGGGTTTGCTTGATATGAGCCTTGTATACGTGAATCCTACATTTTTATGGTCTGCTATAGTCGGCGGACTGATTATGGGACTTGGATTTGTTATCGGCGGATTCTGCCCGGGGACAAGCATTTGCGCAGCAGCAATCGGAAAAATTGATGCGATGATTTTTATCGCAGGTTCGTTTATCGGCGTGTTGATTTTTGCGGAAGGATATCCGTTGTTTGAACATCTATATATGAGTGAATCGTGGGGAAATGTAAAAGTGTTCGAATCTCTTGGCATGTCGCAATCGCTTTTTGCATTCCTGCTTACAATTATAGCAGTAGGAGCTTTCTGGGTAACTACCTTTGTGGAGAAAAAAGTTAACGGAATAATTAATCCCGAATTAAACCATAAAAAATTGTATTACAGCCTGACTGCAATCGCGGTTGTTATCGCAATTTCAGCTTTTGCCTTACCCGACAGAAAAGAGAATTTATTAAAGAATGTAAACGATGAAAAATATGTTGCTTCGAATGAAGTTAAATTAATGACTTCAGACGAGCTTGCATTCAGGATTATAGATGATGACAAGAATATACAGATTTTTGATTTGCGCTTAAAAAAAGATTTTGATTCTTTAAGTCTACCAAAATCGAATAATTACACGCTCGAAAGTCTTTTTGAAAAAGACGCAAATAAATTTTTATCTCTTAAAAACAAAAAAAATATATTCATTGCTGACGATGAGCAGACAGCAAGAAAGGGAGCTGTGCTTGCAATGAAGCTCGGCTTCACGGATATCTATGTTCTTAAGGGTGGAATGGAAGAATTTAAAAGAGATATTCTTTATTTCAGATTGATTAGTGAAGGCACTACTCAAAGTGAAAAGGATACTTTTCGTTTCCGGACGAAGGCGAGCAAGGTTTTACCCGAGTTAATTCAGAAAAATAAAGAGAAGCAGAAATCAGGCGGAGACAATAAACCCAAACGTGTCGTTGGAGGATGTTAATTCAATTTTCAATGTACAATTTCAAATGTACGATAAGAGAGCCAATTTGACAGGAATTCATTATTCCATTTACCATTTGATTGAAATTTATGATATTATAAACGTAATATTTAAAAATTTGTTTTTAATTTAAAATATAAATTTGAAGATAGAAATATGAAGAACTTAATAAAATCGGGTATTTTAATACTTGTTATAATGTTTGCTTTCAATCTGAACGTAAAAGCCGAAGAAATTAAATTCGAAAGCGGACAGTTCAAAGATATGCTCGCAAAAGCAAAATCGGAGAATAAAGTTTTAATGATAGATTTTTTTACGGACTGGTGCAAATGGTGCGTGGAGCTTGATAAGAAAGTATATACCGATAAAGAAGTCGCTGAATTTGCCAATACAAAACAAATTAACTGGAAAGTCGATGCGGAAAAAGGCGAAGGAATCGACCTTGCCAAGAGATATGCCGTGAACGGCTATCCGACGATTGTGTTTGTCGACGGGAACGGCGATGAAGTTGACAGGATTGTCGGTTATATTCCTGCAAAAGATTTTTTAAAAAAAATTAAATTATTCACTGCGGGAACGGATACTTACGGAGTAATTACCAAGACTTTGAAAAAAAATCCCGATGATGTAAAAGCCAATTACCTGATGGGCGAGAGAATTATGAATAATGAAGGCGATAACAAGAAAGCGGCACCATACTTTAAAAAAGTAATGGATAAGGACCCTGACAATAAATTAGGTTATAAAGAAGGTGTTTTGTTATACCAGGCAATCGGAAGCGGGGACGCGGGAAATATTAAGAAATTCATCGAAGATTATCCTGACAGTCCTAAATTAAAAAATGCTTACATCGCAATTGCTGAAAAATATCTGCAGGATAATGTGGATTACGGTACCGCAAAAATGTATTATGACAAAGCATTTGAAAAATTCGGCAAATCAGACGAAGAACTTAATACAAGCTATATACAATACCTGCTTACTTTTATGAACGGTCTTACCAAAAGCGATAAAGAAGAAGACTGGAAAAAAGGAATTGATTTAAGCAACGAATGCATAGATTTTGCAAAAGGAAGCGTGAACGAAGGAAGCGCCTATTATATGCAGGCTATGTTTTATTTTAACCTGAAGGATAAAGACAACGCAAACATCTCAATAGATAAAGCGATGCAGGTCAGAGATGCAAAGGCGTTTAAAGATTTGAAAGAAAAGATAAATAATTAAGTCTGTAGAGTCCATTGAGTCAGTAGAGTCTGTAAAGTAGAAATCGTTACTTTACAGATTTTACTTTTTTAATGGAATCTATTATTTATTAAATAAGCTAATTTTGGATTAATATTGAAAAAGTTTAACGAAAAGTTTATGCGGGAAGCCATTGAGCTTTCCATTGTTAATGTTACAAAAGGCGGAGGACCTTTCGGAGCTGTCGTTGTGAAGAACGGGAAAATAATTTCCGAAGGTACGAACAATGTCACGAAAAAAAATGACCCGACCGCTCACGCAGAAATTGTTGCAATCAGGGCAGCCTCGAAAAAATTAAAGACATTCGATTTAAAAGGATGCGAGATTTATACCAGCTGTGAGCCCTGTCCTATGTGCCTTTCGGCTATCTACTGGGCGAACATAGATAAAATATATTATGCAAATACGAAAAAGGATGCTGCAAAAATAGGATTCCGTGATGACCATATCTATAAAGAATTTTCCGCGCCATTAAATAAAAGAACAATTCCGATTGTCCAGTCGATGCGCAAAGATGCTCTGAAAGCTTTTGAATTGTGGGAATATAAGTCGGATAAAGTACCTTATTAGTCTATAGAGTTCGTAGAGTGGAAATCTTTATTACCTTCTACTTACTACATAATAACTACAGTCCAAAAAAGATTTTTGAACTCAGCGAAACATTTGTGATATCAGGTGATCTGTACATGCTCAGGTTGCTTGAATTATCCCTGAAGGGCGGATAGAAATTGGTTGCCTTCAATTCTACATCGCCGGTTACATTCCTGTTCAATCTGAATGCAACACCCATTCCGACTTTAAATCCCTGAAGCCACTCTCTTCCCTTCGTATCTGAAATCGGATATTCGTATAAAGTCGAAGAGTTGTTGTATCCGTAATAGTTGTAATCATAAACATTTCTTATTCTTTCAACGCTTTCCTGCATGTACTGCACGCCGTAACCTCCAGTGATGTAAAATGAAGTTTGCTTTCTGCCGAACGGAAATAATTTTATGCTGGCTATTATCGGAATGGCAAGAAGTTCTGAATTATCATTCCTGTCTATATAATTCAAATCTCCCATAGTGCCTGTTTCGTAATTTCGACGTGCATTACCGTTGAGGTGCCAGATAATAGATGATTCAATCTGAACAGTGGTAAATCTCGTAACGTCCATACCCATTGCCAGGTCAACCTGCAGAGGGAAAAATGATTCGTGCCTGTAATTATGAAGTTCGTTTATGGTGTATGGACCGGGATAATAATAATCATTATAATAATCTCTGTCGGAATAGAACCTCGCGGCAAATGTACTTCCGAAATCCCCGCCGATAAATGTGGATACCGATGTGCCCAGCCCGATATAAAAATTCGGTTCGTTTTTAATCTGCGAATAAGAATCCTGCATTGAAATAATCAACGAAATCGATGCAATCAGCGTAATCAGTGATTGTTTTTTCATATAAAGCTCCGTCTTTTGCTTTTTAAACTATCGAAATATATATAAGTTCCTGTGAAATGAAAATGAAAAAAATGATAATATTTTTTTGTAGCCCACGGTTTTAACCGTGGGAAAAAGAAATCAAAAATATTCATTAAACCGTTTTAACGGTTTTTTTCGGTAATATATAAAAACCATTGAAATGGTTTAATTTTTCTTGCATACGTATTGTCCCACGGTTAAAACCGTGGGCTACATTATAAAAGCCTTACTTAAGTAATAAGAGCTTTTTTGTATCCATTTTTACTCCGTCAGAATAAAGAGAATAAAAATACACCCCGCTCGGTAAAGTACTACCGTCAAAACTAACCTCATACGTCCCCGGCGCTTGCTTTTCGTTTATCAATGTTGCAATTTCTTTGCCTAATAAATCGAATACTTTTAATGTAACAGAGCATTTATTTCTTATTTGATATTTAATATTTGTCGAAGGATTAAACGGTTTCGGATAGTTCTGATATAATTTAAATCCATCCGGAATTTCAGTCGAAATGTTATTTATAAATACACTCCCGCCGTTTGTGGTTTTCATTATTTGTCTTCCTGCACAACTAAAACCTATATTAGAATTAATAAAAGTAATAAAATTAGGTCCATATGTAGTGGGTGTAGTTTGAGTTACCCAATCTTTTCCACCATTGGTGGATTTAAAAATAGTGGATTGAAAAAGACCGCAAGTATAAACAATTGAGTTATTAGTAGTTTCAATAGAATATAACTCATTACCTAATAATATAAAAATACTTTTCCAATTAATTCCCCCATTTGTTGTTTTAAATACTGCACCTGCATAAGGGAAGACCCTATCTCCTACAGCATACCCTGTATTATAATCCACAAATTTTATTTGTTGAAATGTATATTCATAATGATTAGAAGTAGTATCTGTTAGAAATTGATAGTTCCAATTTATACCACCGTTGTATGTTTTATATAATCCACCATAAGCATCTCCTAAAAATCCTGTATTTTCATCAAGAAACCACATACAATTTATATCTGCATTAGCAGTATCAAATGTAATCCAATTAATCCCACTATTTGTTGTCTTTTTTATCATACCATCTCTGCCGCCAATATAACCTGTAAATTCATTAAAAAATTTTATTCCATTATAATCCTGGTTTGTTGCCGGACCTTGAGCAGAATAAATTGTCCAATTTGAGCCACCATTAGTTGTTTTAAATACATGATAAGTTTCACCAATGATAAAACCAGTATTGATGTCCAAAAAGCAAAGATTAGTTAATAAATATCCCCTCATACTATCTGGCAATGTAAGATTATTCCAATTCAATCCACTATTTGTTGTTTTGTAAATATATCCATTAATTGGAGGAGAAACCCATTGCCCAACCGCATATCCAGTATTTTCATTTAAAAATTGAATAGCGTTAAAAGCTGCATCTTGAGATGTAAATTGTAATACCCACTGAGCATTTGCAAAATGAATAGAGATTTGTAGAATGGAAAAAATCAAAAATATTTTTTTCATAATTCAATTAGAATTATTGGAAATATATATCAATCTATGAAAATATTATTTACGTGTCAATTCAATATTCAAAATTGAAAAAACACCTTAATCAATATCCCCGCAAGGGAGGCAAAGAGTATCAGGTATATATCTTTAAATTTTGTGAGAAACAATATTATTATTGCGACGAGAAAAAAAATAATTGTCGTGACATCTATCAAAGCATCTTTGGAGAGTATAAATGCCGTCGAAAGTATTGCTCCTAGTGCGGCGGCGTTAGCGCCTTTTATCAGGGCTTTAAGGTAAAAGTTATCTTTAAACTTGTGAATCTTCTGCGCAAGTAAAATTACGAAAATAAATGTCGGCAGAAAAATGCAAACGGTGGAAACAATAGAACCGATTACTCCGGATGTCATATAGCCTATGAATGTTGATGTAATTACAACAGGACCGGGCGTGATTTGTCCGAATGCAATTCCGTCTATGAATTCTTTTGAAGTCAGCCAGTGGAGATTATCCACGACTTCCTGCCTTAGCACACCCACGATTACAAATCCGCTTCCGTACGTCAGCGAGCCGACTTTAAGAAAAAGGAGTGCCATTGCAAGCAGGTTGGCGGAGAAAAAAGAGCCAATTATTAATAATGAAAGATTTTTACCGCAAAGGGTAGCAAAGTTCTTCGCAAAGTTCGCAAAGGAGAGCATTAGAGGCGAAATTCCTATAAAAGAATTTAATTTATCTCCTTTAATTTTTTTCATCGCCGAAAAGAACAAAAGGGAGAATATTGCTGAGCCTATTACGATATAAATTATCTGAATTTTTAATGCGATAGTAAGAAAAATTGACAGAAAGAAAACCACGTACATAAATACGTCTTTCTGGAAAATAGTTTTGCTAAGGTTAAGTCCCGATTTTGCTATTATGGCAATAATCACGGGACTCAATCCGTACATTGCATAACGGACATAGTCAACATCGCGGAACTCTTTATAAAAAATCGAAAATAAAAGTACGAGAAGAAACGAAGGAAACACAAGGCCGAAGCCGCTTACCAGAGCGCCTAAAAACTTTTTGCGGTAGTAGCCGAAATAAACTGCAACCTGGAACGCAAGCGGACCGGGTGCTACCTGTGAATATCCGAAGATATCTTTGAACTCATCCATCTGCATCCAGTTCTTTTTCAGAACCAGGTCGTAACGGATTTTATCTATGATAGCAAGCGGTCCGCCAAAAGCTGTTGCACCGAGAATTAAGAAATATTTAAAAAGCTCGAATAATGTTATCGGCTGCAAATTTTATTTTTTATTTTTTTCGTCGTATTGTTTCTGAACATATTCTTTCAAAAATCCGGAGTCGGGATTTACTGCCAGACCTTTATCAAGAAATTCTTTTGCCTTTGCCATATCGCCTTCTTTATCACGTTGCAGATAGCAAAGAGAAATAAAGCCGTCGACATTTTCCAGTCCCCAGTCGGGATAGTAATCTTCTTTTTCTTTTCGAGTTTGGAATAATTCGTATGCTTTGTTCAGACTTACAAGTGCTTTATCCACGCCGCCCCCGAACATTTCGGGCGTGTAAAAACTGGATACGCCGGATGTGTAGTAGTATCTCGGATTATTCGGGTCGAGTTTCTTTGCCATTTCATCAGCTGCCGTGGTAGCCGAAATTATATCGTTCATCTTATCCTGCTCATAAATCCAGCGGTTGAAATTAAGCAGCATTTGCATCACATACGAATCCGAAAAATCAGGATTTCCTTCGATGGATTTATTAATCATCTCGAAACCTGATTCTGTGTATTTTTTAATTTTGTCTTTCACCTGGTCTTTCATGTAAGTCGATGCTATCGTGAAATCAGTGTAAGACAGGTAATAATAAACAATCCACGTATTTTTTTTCAGTTGTAAAATTCTTTCAAACTCACCCCTCACTTTGATTAGTGCTTTTTCGTCACTTTTGTTTTCGGCAGATTTAAGATTCTTCTTTGCTTTCAGTATTGCATCCGAAAAATCATCCGCAAAAGAAAAAGACGAAACAAGAAAAACTAAAAGTACTATTAAAACAATTTTTTGCTTCATATATAGTTATTTTAAGTTTATAAATTTATTTATTTTATAACTGGAATCCCATTCCAAAATATATCACACGGTTATTGTTTGAGCGTAATGCAATTTTTCGAGTGTAATCGAAATTGTATGTGTAACCGTAAAGATTTTTATCGTCAAGAACATTGTTCAGCGCAAGGAATGCAACTGCAAACTTGCCGAAGAAAGAAAAAATATATTGCGCATTTATATCAATGCGCGTGTATGTCGGGAACCTGTCGCTGTTGTAATCGGCATAAAAAGGTATATATGCACTCTGGGTGGAATCGAATACACTGCCGAAGACAGGCGTGTATGGCTTTCCTGTGGAAATATGATATGTTATTCCTGCAGTAAGGTAATCCGTAATGTTATATGTTCCTACAACCGAAATTGTATGAGTAATATCATAATCGGCTGATTCCAGCGGACCTGTCGCATACTGTTTACGCTTGGAATCGGTATAAGAATAAGAAATCCATCCGTTGAATTTTGGTTTAAACCTGACTTTAAAAAACATATCAGCGCCTTTTGCAAATCCTTCTCCGTCCGAGCCGTAGAGGAATCCGTATGTGGAATTCGAAACCAGGTTTGAATATTTTTTATAATATGATTCTACCCTGAAAATAAAATCATTGTCTTTATTGAATTCATATCCGAGTATATAGTGAATTGCCTGCATCGGTTTTAAATTATTATTAAAACTCAGTGCATAATCCGAAAGCGCCGCGTACTGATGGTAAATTCCCGTTGCACCTTTCAGGAAACTGAATTTCGAAAGTCTATAAACAACGGATAATCTCGGGTCGAAATTAAAATTCTGCGAAAGAGTGTGATAGTCGCCCCTTACACCCGCTACTATATAAAAATTATCGTGAGGTCTTATTCTTGTTTCTGCATATGCGCCGAATCTGCCTGTATTATTTTTAGAACTGTAAGCAAAATTTGGCGCGTTGAGTGCAATATTATAAAAATAATAAG
>PMIW01000222.1 GCA_003158365.1 Ignavibacteriota bacterium
TTCAATATCACCTCCGCCTGCAATCATTACGCGAATATTCGGATGCACTTTTTTTATTATATCTACTGCTTCGATCAAATACTTCAATCCCTTATAAGGTGAAATCCTGCCGAAAAATAAAATGTCGCTTTTTTCGCTTGGCGAATTGACATTAAGAAAATATCTGTAGATACTTAATACTTTAAACGGAATTAGATCAATCTTATATTTTTTATGGGGATATTTTGTTATAGTTTCCTCGTAATCAGGATTATTTTGAATTATTACCCGGTATTTTGAATTTATCAGCCACCGGTTGAATTTTTCCGGGATATTAATATATTTCCTGCCTTTTTCACCCGAATGCAATTTAACATCGTGAATTGTAAATACTTTCCTGTCATGTTTCAGAAAGTAATTAAAAAGAAGGAGCGTAGCATCCATCCCGCTAAAATGCACAACATCATAATCATTAAGTGCTTTAACAAAATGTTTTGCTAATTTGATGTTTTTTAAAGAACGGATTTTTAAATTATAATTAATAAAAAACTTTACCCGGAATTTATTATCTATGAATTTTAGAATTGGCTTACCCAATATTCTGTCAGCAGTCTCATCTTCAAGAAATCCTGTATGTAAATGCTCGTTCTCAAAATTCAGCACACTCTCAAATCTTTTATTCAATGCAAACACGAAAATCAAATCAATATCGTAATATTCAGAAAGGGTTTTTGCATAATGCAAACTCACGTCAGCATGCCCAAAACTAACAATTGCCAGCTTCATTGATTTATCCTTTTATTTTCATCTTTATCTGTCCACTAAAAAATATTTTTTGATCTCTATCTGTGGAATAAAAATACATCTTTACTTATAATATTTATCAATTAATTCACTGTATTTATTTATCAGAAATCTCATCGTTTCTTCTTTATCAAAATATTTTTTCGCAATTTCACGGCAATCCTTAAATTCTTCGATATTTTTCAGCATATATACAGCCTGATTATACATATCATCATCTGAACTGAAAATTCTTCCTATTTTATTTACTTCGCTCATTGGAGCCGGGAGATGTATTATATTATAACTCAGGACGGGCAATCCGCAAGCTAAGGCCTGAACCGACGCTGTACCAAATCCGCCGAATGTCTGGTACAGATAATCTTCTATTGCAAGTGAATATATATCCGCTGCCTGATAGTAGCTCAGTAACTTCGGCTCCTGCACACGCTCAACAATTATTGCGCCGGAATCCACAGCTAACTGATATGACAGATTATTTTTATATCCCCCGACAAGCAATAATTCAACACCTTTATCTTTTTCTTTAATTCTTTTGTATACCCTGATTAATTTATCTACTCCGTTTGAAGCATCGAACCTGCCAACATATAAAATTATTTTTTTATCAAGAGGTAAACCTAACCTTTTCCTGATTTCCATTTTATTTCCGGGAGTAAAATAATTAAAATCAACCCCGTCCATATAATAGCATGAATCTTTAATTTTTAAATCATTCTTTAAAAAATCGTATTCAAACTTAGAACCGGACATGTATATGGAAATATATTTCAAAATTTCTTTTTGTCTTTTGTAAGTTAAAAGTGCAACAGGATTTTTACGTCTGAATTTGTAATCGAAATTCGACATCCATCCTCCCCTGTGCTGATATATCACCGGAACGGTAGCAGGTTTAAGATTATGCAATAACCAGGTTATAAAATTTGAATGTCCGTCGTGTATATGAATTACTAATTTTTCTTTATTTCCTATCCTTGTTTTTAATTCACTTAAAAAACTTTTCGACCATAGCCAATTCCCTATTTTGGATATTTTCAATTGTCTTGTCGGAAAAGCCTTATGCAGAACTCCTTCAAACATTTTCTCATAGCTTCTGCCAATGCTGTTCCAGTAAGGCCTCCAGCACTCCTGGTTGAATCTATCTGTCCTTTCCAGTGTATCCTTCGCTATTTTATGATTAAAGTCCTCAAAGAATCCAACCCAGTAAGGATATTTGTCAATTTTAATATATTCGGCGTTATCGTGTCTTTTGATGTATTCATCCGGTGTTTTATAGTTCAGACAAATCGGATTAGGATAGTGTGAAAGTAAATGTATTATTGTCGGTTTTGCCGTATCCATTTTTATTTTCCTATTTCAGTTTCCTGGTATATTTATCATAAAAACTTTTTGGTATTCTGTCTAATTTATACATCAGCCAAAAAAACGGGCGCATATATTCAAATGTTTTCTTGTATGTTTTATAATCTTTAAAAGTTTTTTTGGGAAGGTTCATAATATTATCGAATTCCTCATCGCTGAATCCAAGCCTCTTCTTTACGAGGCTCACAATTTCATCTTCAAGATAAGGCGGTTGTTTCATCATATTTAATCCTTCTTCTCTGGATATTTGCCCGCTGCGAATCAAAGCCGAAAATCCGTTTAATCTTGAATCAATACCGAATCTCTTAGGCATGAAATAGCTGTGATAAAATGCGGTGAAACGGTTTTCAAGATGGTGGCCGCCATACCATTTCCATCCGAAATCCTTTGCAAGAAATTTCATGACTTCTTCTTTGTCATATTTTACATAATATAAAGGACGGATCATTTTAATTTTATTAATTATCATCCATTTTAAAAATCTGGCCATTTTCATATTCGGATATGTCTTCAATTTCATTGTACCGAATTTATTTTGCACCGATTCTATATATTTTCCGTCCATATATAACGTACCTAAAGGTGAAATTCCCTCTGTCCTGAAATTATGCCCTTCAAGAATGTACTTAATTCCGTACTTTTCTGCGGCAATCCTTAGCGTTGCTGCATAGGCAATATCAGTCGGAGCCTCTACATCCTTTACCCCTGCTTTCAAAAAAGACCTGTATATATCATCATACTCTTTATTATCTACTACGAGAGTATATAAATCAACATTGAGACATTTTAGTACATTTTTAATATTTTCCGTCGCTATGGTCGAATTCCATGTATTATCAAAATGCACTGCAAGAGGACGCAGCCCGTATTCTTTCATCTTATAAACCATGTATGACGAATCACATCCGCCGCTTACTCCTATCATGCAATCATATTTCTTTTTTCTTCCTTCATGTTTTATCCTTTCAATGATTTTATGCAATATTTCGTNNGCCATTTTCCGCCATCGGATATTCTTTTTCCATAATTTCGATCGTTCGGCAATAATTGCAGATACCCTCTTCATCAAAAACGATTCCGGGCACATTTTCGTCATAAATACATCTTTTGCACATTTTTTTGTTATCCATTATTTATAAGTATGAATTTATCGATTAAAATTTCCCTTTTATACTGTTAAGTTTTCCTCCCAAAAAAATCTTACCTGTATAATTTGTTACCAGCAGTAATCCCGAATTGCAGTTAATTACAAAATTTCCATCTTCAAAATGTTCCACAATCTCGCCTTCAGCGGAATTTTCATAATCAATTTGTGTGTCGAAAGGCTGTGCCTTCCATATAGTAATTTTTTTCCCGTTCAAATACGTGAATGCTCCCGGGTAAGGTTTTGTTAACGCTCTTATAAAATTGTAGATTTTGTAAACAGATTTTGACCAGTCAATAAGACCATCTTCGGGTGTTCTCTTGGGATAATACGACGGGATCCCGGTCTGAGGCTTTATTTTTATTTCACCCTCGAGTAATCTTGGTATCCACTTCAGTAATACTCTTTTGGTGATTATGGAATTTTTATAATACAATGTTTTGCAATCATCCCAGTCATTAATATCGAATTTTTCATAATGAAATACATCACCGTCATCAACTCCGTTTTTTATTAAAAAATAGTGTATGATAAATCTCTTTTTTCCCTCAATCAATGACCAGTTTATCGGAGACCTTCCCCTGCCTTTAGGCAGGAATTCGGAACTTCCGTGCACACCAACGGCACCTGTTTTTAGTTCGGCAAGAACTTCAGACGGAAACAACCTCTGCCAGCCTCCCTGAATCAGCAAATCAAATTTTTCTTTTTTGAAAAACCCGATATCATTCGGGTCGGTAAGGGTATATTTTTTTGCATAATATAATGGAATTGAATATTTCTTCGATAAATCTTCGAATGATTTATATCCCGATACATTAAGTTTTTTCGCTTTCTCTTGCGTAATAGAAACAAACTTTTCAATCTTTATTCCGTTTTCAAGCAAATATTTTATAACTTCCCAGCCGGATTCATGGCATCCGCACATTACAATTTTTTTTCTTTTCATAGCTACCAGTCTATATGCTCCCTTTTAAATTTTTTTAAAATTGAAACGTATTTATTTTTGGTTTTATCCGCTCTGCCGTCGATGCATCTCCATACTCTCTCTTTGGGAGACATAATTTTTTCCTGCCACCATTCAGGATGCAAGAGTATCTGCAAATAATTTTCTTTAGCTTCGACAAGAATATCCTCAAGCCTTTTATATCTCCAGTAACCGTTGGAATCTGAAATATATGTTACTTTATTTTTAAAATATTCCGCGTAAGTATTTATCATTCCGGCATACCTATATTCAACGCAGTTCAATGCAAAGTTGTCAGGATTATGAAACGAAAAGACATTAATTTCACAATCGAAAATGCTTTCCAGAAAATTTTTCTCAAGATAAAGTTTTTTAACCAAATCTTTCTCATTGTTAATTCCGTAATACTGTCCTTCAAAATGCAATCCAATCCTGTGACCCATTTTTATAATTTTCCTGATGATATCTGTAATTTCAGGCTCTAACAAATTGTAAAAATCACTGTGAGGAAGCAAAAAATAAGTGGATTTGATTTTAAGATTCGCTTCTGTCTTTGCAAGTGCCAGAGCTGAATTCACAGAAAAATCAATATCGTGCCTGAGAAATACGGACTTCTTTTTTAAGTTCCGCTCACCATAAAAAACAAAAGAATAATTTTTCTTTGCAATATTTAAAATTTTTCTGTAATTCTTTCTCGTAAAATCACTGAAATTAAATTTATGATGATTAGGCATTATAGTAAGTTTTAGAATTATTATAACTTAATATTTTATCTAACTCGGTTCTTGAAGGATAATTAATCAGAACACCAAGGTCTTTTCCCTGATAAACGAACATGCTTCCGGCTGCCACTGCGGAAGCACCCCCTATGCTGACAGCTTTGTAAAAATCGTCGATTTTTCCTGCACCGCCGGATGCAATCAGCGGAATTGAGATTTCTCTTGTAATTTTCCTTATGAACTCAATATCATATCCGTTCCATGTTCCGTCCCTGTCCACAGAATTTAAAAGAATCTCCCCTGCACCATAATCCTGCGCAAGTTTTATAAATTCAAGCGGCTCATATTTTTTAATCTTCTGTTTACCCTGATAGAATATCTCGTGTTTACCGAGCAAATTCTTTTTAATATCTACTGATATAATTATGCTCTGACTTCCGAACAAATATGAAGCAGTTTTGATAAATTCCGGTTTTTCCAGTGCAAATGTGTTAAGTGCAATTTTCTCCACACCTATCTTGTGTATCCTTTGAATATCATCGGCATTCCTAATTCCCCCACCGTAAGTAAATGGCATGAAGCACTCATTTGCAATATGTTCAATAATTTCAAAATCGGGAGGTCTCTTCATTTTTGATGCGGATATATCCAGAAATATCAGTTCATCCACTTCCATCTGGTTAAATATCCTTACAGTATTGATTGCATCACCGATGTAATTGATTTTTTTAAACCTTATGGTTTTGACGAGTGATTCATCATGAAGCAGCAGGCAGGGTATAACCCGGATATTAACCATTATAACTTAAATTTACAAAATTTTTAATTAACTGAAGTCCGTACTTGTGACTTTTTTCGGGATGGAATTGCACGCCGAAAATATTCTCTTTTTGCAATGCCGATGTAAACTCAACCCCGTAAAGCGTTTTCAGGATTGATTCTTTATCGTTCTTGCAGGTTACATAATATGAGTGAACAAAATAATATCTTGATTCCTCAAACATATTTTCAAGCAAAGCGGATTCTCTGATTTTTTTCACATAATTCCAGCCCATATGAGGTACTTTCAGGTCATTGTTACCGTTATTTAATCTGAATTTTACAGTTTCACCGTCTATCCATTTTAATCCTTCACGTTCGCCTTCTTCACTTTTGTTTGTTAATAACTGCATGCCCAGACAAATACCCAATACAGGTATTTTTTCATTTAACGTTTTATCATTTAATATATCAATCAGATTTAACCGGGCAAGATTTTTCATCCCGTTATCAAATGCTCCGACTCCCGGTAAAATAAGTTTACCGGCATTTCTTATTATTTCATGGTCAGAGGTTATTACGACATCTTTTGTAAATTTCTTTACCATGTTCTGTATAGACCCGACATTGCCCATCCCGTAATCAATAATAACTATCATTTTTCTTTCTTGTCTTTTAAATAACTAAAAACGGCTTTTTTATTTTCAAAACTTACTTTTCCAATTACCCTGGCAGGGTTACCTGCTACTATCGAAAATGGCTTTATGTCTTTATTAACGAAACTTAAAGCTCCGACAACACTGTGTTTTCCTATTGTTACGCCGTTTCTGATTATACTGCCGGGACCTATGAAACAAAAGTTGCCAATTTTTACAGGCTTCAATTCGTATTTTTCCTTCCCATTCGATACAGCCCACTTTACGGAGTTATGGGAATAAATCTGAACTCCTGATGAGATACTGCAATTATCTCCAATGCTAATTCCGCCTGTACCATCAAGAATAGTAAAAGGACCAATCCACGTGTTCTTCCCAACCTTCACTTTACCATATACATAACTGTTATGGTAAATACTGGTTTTTTCTCCGAACCCGAGTTCTTTCGCTCTTTCCCATCTGTCAAATAAAATCTCTTCAACCGGCAAATCCCTTTTCCATTTCTTTTTATATTCCTTGCGAACTTGAATATAAAGTTTCTTGAATTGCTCTTTTAAGATATCCAGATCTTCCGTTTTTTTCATAATCAGCTTATAAAAATTTTATTCCACCATTCAAAGCAAAGCAACGACCATATGAATAACCTGTGATTAATTCTTCCTTCAAAATGTTCATTCATCAGTTTTTGTGCTGTCTTTGGCTGAATGTAATCATATATCATTGCTTTCTTATCAAAAAGTAATTTTGTGATGTACTCGATGCTTTCCCCCTTGAACCAGCTTGCATCAGGCGCAGAGAATCCCTGCTTCGAATTATTCGAGTAAACCTCCGGAACGTATTGCGAGAGAACTTTTCTTAATATATTTTTACCGTCATTTGTCTTCTCATAATATTTTTTATCCTTTAATCCGGGTTCATTTTCATTTATCCTTATTGCGCTTGTCAGATTTCTCAATTTATATTTTACGGGTATTCTCATGGCAAAATCCACTAAATCATTATCGAGGAACGGGACACGCGTTTCTAAACTGTGTGCCATGCTTAATTTATCTTCAACGAGTAATAATCCGTGCAGGAAAGTTTTTATTTCAAAATATAATGACCTGTTCACATAATCTTCCGGGGTTTCAATTTTCAATTTTTTACCGTCGATTACGTTCCTGAAAATATCTTTTGTATTATGATTCTTGACCTTAGCATTTATTTCCGGTGTGAAAAATTCATTTTTTTCATTATCGCTGATAAGTCTCTGCCAGTAGTTATAATACTTATCGATATAATTATTTGTGTCTATATTCTTAACAGCCCTGTAATATCTCCAGGGATAACCCGCAAAGAGCTCATCCCCGCCGATTCCCGATAAAGTTACCTTAACGAATTTACTTGCAAGCCTGGATACATAATAATTCGGATATGACTGCCCTACCCTCAAATCTTCAAGATGCCATATTAATTCGCTCATCACCCTTTCCATATCTCCTGCTTTCAGTACGACTTCATAGTGCTCGGTCTTGTAAAGATAAGATAAGTACTCGGCCCTTTCTCTTTCATCGAATGCCAGTTCAAGTCCCGAAGCCGATGATAAATCGAATCCGCATGTAAATGTTTTCAGGTTACTGAAATTCTTTGCGGCAATACAGGTTATAGAGCCTGAATCCAGTCCTCCGCTTAAATATGAACCTATTTCGACATCGCTTTGAAGCTGTCTTTCAACTGCCTGTTCAAAAAGTCTCTTGACTTCTGTTATGCATTCTTCTTCGCTTATGCTGTTATCATCCCTGAAATCGTAGTCCCAGTATTTCTTTAAATCCAATTTTCCTTTTTTATTGAAATCAATTGTAATAGTAGTTGAAGGCGGAAGTATTTTTATATCTTTAAATAAAGTTAAATCCGTGAAAATATTCTGGAAAGAAAAATATTCATTAAGCGCTTCAAGTGATACCTTTACATTATATTTAGGATGCTTTAATATGGATTTAATTTCAGATGCAAAAAGAAAAACATCATCGCTGTGAAAATAATATAAGGGTTTTATACCGTACCGATCTCGTGCAATAAAAAGTGTTTTTTCTTTTTTATCCCATATTGCAAATGCAAACATTCCGTTAAACTTCTTTACACACTCCTCGCCCCATTCGGAGTAGGATTTTAAAACAACTTCAGTATCGCTTTTGGATGTGAAATTATAACCTTTGGATTTTAACTCAACCCTGAGATTCCCGAAATTATAAATTTCTCCGTTGTAGGTTATTATAAATCTTCCGTCTTCGGTCTGCATCGGCTGATTTCCGAGCGAAGAAACATCTATGATGGATAATCTTCTGTGTCCGAATCCGACATATGAATTTACCCAATATCCTTCGGCATCAGGTCCCCTGTGAATTATAACTTCAGTCATTTTTTTAAGGAGACTTATCGAAATCGATTCACCGTCGAGATTGAATATTCCTGTTATACCGCACATTTGTAATTTTTTATGCTATTAATTATATATTCAAGTTCTGCTTCACTCAGGGAAGGGAATATAGGAAAAGCTACACTGCATTTATCCGCAATATAAGATTCGGGATAATCCTGCGGGCTTATTTTGTATTTTTCCATGTAGTACTGTAAATTATGAACAGCGTGAGTACCGGGTCTTGTCGAAATCCCTTTCTCAAATAAATAATCCATAAACTCATTTCTTTTTTTATTCACTTCTCCGATATTTTCAGTTGTGATTTTTTTGTTCTGGAATAAACATACAAAAGACTGAAATCCGTGAACATACTTTTCGTTGGAAAACGGAAGATTCAGCCATTCAATATTTTCTAATTCATCAATATAATGACGGGCAATTTTATTTCTTTTTTTATGAATCTCATCGGCTCTGTCCATCTGTGTCGAACCAATCGCACCCTGAATATCTGTCATCCTGTAATTGTATCCCAGATAAGGAAACTCGGGCAACAGATAAGGTTTATTTTGCATATGCCTTTGCAAATCCGTAATTGCAGCTCCGTGGTCTCTCATTGAGCGCAGTTTTTCCGATAATTCGGAGTCATTTGTGGTTATCATTCCGCCCTCACCTGTTGTAATTGCTTTCCTCGGGTGGAAACTAAAGCATCCTGCAATTCCAAAATTGCCGACGTGAATATTATTAAACCTCGCACCAAAACCGCATGCTGCATCTTCAAGAACAAATAAATTATTTTCAACAGCGATTTTATTTAACTCATCCATATTCACAGAAAGTCCGAAAAGATGAACTGGAATAATTGCCTTAGTTTTTTTTGTTATTAATTTTTCAATTTTATTAATATCGATATTAAAAGTATCCGGAGTAATATCGCAAAATACAGGTTTCGCACCCAGGTACTCCACTACATTTGCTGTGGCAATCCACGTAAAAGAAGGTACAATAACTTCATCGCCTGCTTTTATTCCTAATGCCGACAGAACAAGGTGCAATCCGGTTGTACAGCTTGTAACCGCAATGGAATTTTTTGCACCCGTGTAATTACACCATTTATACTCGAATTCTTTTACATAGGGTCCCTGTACAACCCACCCCGACTTTAAAGGTTTTAAAATATTTTCAAAATCTTCTTTTTGAAACTCAGTCTTTGCAATTGGAATTTTCAATTCAAACCCCTGTTAAATTTATGATTCTTTCTCCACTCGATTAACTTAAGTAAACCCTCTTTCAATTCCGTTTTGTATTTAAATCCAAGATCTTTTTCTGCCGCTTCGGTACTTCCGATTCTGTTTGTCACGAATGTTAACCCTGCCGGCTCATACTGAATTATTAATTTAGAACCTGTCAGTTCAAGCAGCATCTCGCAAATTTCCTTAATGGAAGTGCTGATACCGCTTCCGACATTATAAAATTTATCGGATGCATCACTCTTCAGTGCTTTCACATTTGCTTGTGCAACATCGGATACAAATATGAAATCATAACTCTGGCTGCCATCCCCGTATACTATCGGAGAAAGACCGCTGTCAATCCTGTCAAGTATTTTCATAATAACCGCAATGTATGTTCCTTTATAATCCTGCCTCGGGCCGTAAACATTCATGTATCTTAATCCGGCATACGGCAATCCGTATCTCTCATTAAAAGCCCTGCACATAGCTTCACCGGCTATTTTTGTTGCTCCGTAAAAAGTTCTGTTGTTAAAAGGATGTTCTTCAGTCATGGGCAATTCCACTGCGTCACCATACACAGAAGCTGAAGAGGAATAAACCAGTCTTTCTATTTTATTATTTCTGCAGGATTCCAGTACATTAAATGTACCTCTAATATTTACATCGAATGCAGAACGCGGGAATTCATAGCATTGCAAAAGCCATAATGCCGCAAGGTGTATTACACCTTGGCTTTCCTTGACTGCCAGATCCAGAATATCTGTCTGCTGAATGTCCCCCCCTATTTCAAAGACTCTTACTCTTTTATCTTTCAGGGCTTCTTCAATATTTTCTCTTGTACCCCTGCAAAAATTATCGAATATAATTATATTTTTTACATCTTCTTTTAACAATTCATCAACCACGTGCGAACCGATAAAACCCGCGCCTCCTATTACCAGAATGTTTTTTCCTTTAATATCCAATTTTAAAACCCCTTCTATTTATTTTTTAGTTCTTTATTGACATAACTGTACATTTTCTTGAAGTTTATTATTTCAATGGTCATTTTCCAGTCTTCCAGTGTAATTAATTTTATTAACATCGCAATTCCAAAATATCCGATGAAAAATATTATGCTGGCAATTATTTTCCAGAATAAATCAAACGTAAACATATTATAAATAAAATACGCAGCACCCGAATAAACTATCCCGTATATCAGCAAATACCTGCCCTGCAGAATATTTATCACACCCAATTTCTTTTTTGAGAAAATCATAAACACAACTCCGAAGAAGACATTTGTTAATAATACCGATAATGCTATTCCCGGTCCTCTCAAATTTAACAAATACGGAGATGCAAACAGGAATGATGTAAATATAAAAAACAGTGTACCAAATACAAATATGATTGCGGATAATTTGAATAATCCTTTTCCCGAAATAACATTAATATAGGGTAAATTAATTAACGATATAAACATCGAGAAGGAAATGATTGCCAGGATCGGGGGTGTATTAATAAATTTATGCCCAAGAGCAATTGAGACTACAAAATCCGCAAATATCATAATGTACAGAACTACCGGAAGAACGAAGGACAGGTTGAATCTTTCATATTTTCCGATACTGGAATTTATTTTTTCGAATTCCCCCTCAGTTATATTCTTTGAAAAGAACGGAAAAAACAAAATCCCTGCAGATGATTCAATTAATCTTATAAACTGGCTTAAACTGAACCCCGCGGAATAATAGCCGACTTCATCTGTATTTGTTAAATACTGCAAAATAACCCTGTCAGTGGAATAAATAATTGTTTGCGCAACCAGTACAATAAAAACCGGTATCGAAATACTGAAGTATAATTTTGCAAGTTCCTTGTCATATTTTCCTATCGGATTTCCTTTGAATAAATATAAATAAATCGGAAAAACCAAAAGCACCGCCGCTAAATTCGAAACGGACTGTGCTACTGCTTTATAACCGAGAAATGCAACTATGACGCGAAGCAACTGATAAAAGAACAACTGTATAAATGCAGGAATGTCCTGTTTGGCCTGTTCGGTTTTTGCGGCAAATGTCGATGCTGGTATTGTATACATCTGATTTACGGCAGTAAGCACCAGATAAATCAAAATCACATAATCATGGTCGGGAGTTTCAAATGTTACTCCGAATAGNNGCAAGATAAAAACCAAGAACAACAACTACATACAGAACTATCAGTAAAATTTTTAATCGCGCAAAAGTTCCGTTGCATTTCGCTTCATCCTTGCCTTCGGATATAAGTTTAACATGGGCAGAACTTAATCCGAAATCAGCCACAAATAAGAACATCGAAACAAATGCCAGACCAAAGTCAACCGTTCCAAGCACGTGAGGTCCCAAAATACGCGCAACAATAAACATTCCTATCATCTGCAAAACCTGTGCTGCAATCTTCGAAGAATATCCTAAAATTATTTTTTGTGCAAACAATTATTTGAATAATTTAATAATTTTATTATCAGATGTTTTAATCTTGAAATAACTGTTATCCCTTTTCAATATGAAAATATTACCGGGGATAGTTTCGTTATTTTCGGAAATTATTTCGTATTTACTAAATTTTATTTTTTCGTTATTAACCAAAATATACGGTTCAAAAGTGAAGAAAATGGCTTTGAAAAGTTTTCTGATTTTATCGGAATTCATATTCTCATTTATTTGAAAGAATTCCTCTGGAACTGCTTTTTCAATAGATTCATCAATTTTCTCATTTTCATTTTGCACATATGCTTCACTGAATTTTCCGTTCTGCAGGTAATACAATATTTCATCCTCACCCATTTTCAGAAGCTCTTTATACAACGATGTTACACTTTCATTATCTTTTATTTTATATTTCTTTTGAAAGAGAATTGCTCCCTTATCAATTTTCTCGACAATAAAATGAAAAGTGATACCTGAATATTCTTCCTCATTATAGATAGTCCAGAAAAACGGGTCAATTCCCCGATGTCTTGGCAATAACGAGGGATGGTAATTTATTATTCCGTGAGTTAAAGAATTAATAATTTCTTTTTTAAGAATTTTTCTGTATGTAAATATTATTCCAAGATTGATATCAAGCTGCCTGCACTTTTCAATTAAATATTTATGATTTGTAAACCTGTCTGATATTACTTCAATTTTATTTTTCCTGCAAAAATAATATACATCAAATGTTTTTCGGTAAATTTTTCGTTTTACTGTTATCGATAATAAATATTTAATATTGATAAATAATTTTTTTATGCCGCTTCCCTGAACAATGGAATCATAAGGTGTTTGCGTTAATACTAATTCCGGATAAATATTGTTTTTTATGAGTAATTTTAATAAATCAATTCCTGAGCCTTTATTTATAAACAGTACAAATTTTTCCATCAAGTATTAATCTGTGATTTTTTGAACTTTATTAATGAGACTGTACACAATTGATTTTTTGTTAAAATTTAGCACAGGGTAAATGTTATCCGAAAAATCTGTTTTAAATTTATAAATATTTGGCAGACGTTCTTTTTCAACATAGCATAAGTCATAATATTTGCAGTTTCTTTCCTTTGACTTTTTAATACTCTCCCACTGAAGTAAATCAAATGAACCGTTATTTTCAGATTCTTTTAACCTTATACCAAGCCAGTAAACAGAGTAATTTTTATCGGATAATATTACGTTAAATCCAAAAACATTTTCGCCGTTTTTAGCCGTTATAAAATCGATGTTGATATTACCTTTGTTTCGCATCAGGTCTTCAAAATAACCGAACGGAAGACTTTCAAGATTATATTGCTGATTTGCCTTTAAATAAAAATCATAAAACTCCGGCAGTTTATCTTCCGTTAAAAAATAAATTTGAACATTATTTTTAACTGCTTTTCTCACCATGTTTCTTCTTTTTTGGTTCAGGCTGTTCCAGATATCATCTTCACTCCGTTCCAAATCTATAATAGCTGTTTCATAATTTTTTAGAACATTCAAATCTTTATATTCAGCATTAAACTCATCCAGCATAGGTAAGGAAAAAACCTCAACGGTTTCATTTTTTTTTAATTCAAATAAATCCGGATTTACTTCTGCTTTTGCCCGGAATATCCAGCCCCCGTAAGGTATTAAATATTGCTTAGGTCCTGATATCAGATAATTTGTGATTTTTTTCTTTATCCTGTGAACAGGGCAAATACCAAAAATCTTTTTATCCCGGAAACATGCAAAATAAAAAAACTCGGTATTGAAATACTTGCTTACTACTAAATTCCATTCTTTCCGGTGGGTCGGGCTCGAAAAATTATTCAGCAAAAATTCGTCAACCAGATTAAATTCATTCGGATGAATTTCTTTTAAATTACTTTTCATCAGAATATATGCTTAAAAGTAATTTTCTTATTCCTGATTCCCCAGATTAAAGCCGAAAAAAATCCCTGCCATGTTTTAAAGCATATCTTTAATTTCAGCTGTTTTAGATAAACTAAAGACGTACGAACTGTTCCGATTTTAAATTGCCACCAGAAAAACTTTCTGAAGAAATCCGCCGGTTTGTGTTTAAGAATCACCAGCATGGGATTCCTTGCATCATAGTATGCTTTAAAAGCCGATACTTTCCCAATCGTCACGCTGTCCTTGTGCCATATCTTTGCATAAGGTGTGTAAAATATTTTAAATCCTGCCTCTTTTGCCCTCGCCTGCCAGTCAAATTCCTCGCTTTGAAACTGAAATAAAGTATCGTATCCGCCAATTTTCTCATATAATGATTTACAGACTAAAGTAAATATATCGTCTGCAAAATACCTCTCTGCAATTTCATCATATTGACCTTTATCAACTTCACGATTACCTATGTGCCCTCCGTTCCAAAGCAAAGGATGCTCAATTTTTCCGACAGTCTGCAGTGTATCCGGTTTATCGAAATAATATACTTTACCGGTAACAAACCCAATATCATCTCTCATAACGGTAGTTTTAACAAGTTCACCGATTACTTTATCATCTGCAAGTACATCATTATTTGTTATCAGCGCATAATCCGCATTCTGTTCACCGAAAGCATACTTCAATCCTTCGTTTAATCCTCCCGAATATCCGAGATTTTTTTCCAGTCTCAATACATAAACATCTTTAAATTTTTCATTTACGTATTTTTTTGTTTCATCATCAGAACCGTTATCTACAACACATATTTTGAAATTCGGATAATCGTTTTTCAGATATGAGCTGATCGAATCATCCAAAAGATGTTTTCCGTTATAGCTTAAAATCAGTACTGTGACTTTCGGATTATTCAAGACTTATACATTAGCTCTTTTCCGCCAGACCGGTTTTACATATTCATTTGAGAGTTCAAAATTTACTTCCGGAATTTTTAAACAATCTTTACAGACATTTTTCCCGAATCCATAATCTTCAAATAGTTCATCCGTAATATACTCTTTATTGCAGAATTCACAATTACATTTGCTTTCTGATCTTACAGGAGAATTAATAATATATGGAGAACTATATTTTACTTTTTTATTTTTTAAATAATATGATGCCTGTTTTTTTTTCGCGCACTCACTGCATACCGGAACATCATATACTTTTAATGATGCAAGCCCGGCGCCTGTATTACCGCACAGGAAGCAATACATATTTTCTGCGGTCTTGATTGAAATGGTAACCGACTGTGACCCTGTAAAATTCATAAAAGTACTTTCATATTTATTGGAAAATTTATAGCCGAAAGTTCCTTCCTTAATATACTTTTCGGAATAATTTCCCATCTCGCAAAATGCATATAGTATATCAGCACTGCAGCATCTGCTTATTTTCAAACCTGAAGCTTCTACGAATTTCTTGAGCTTTCCCGGTCTGTACCAGTACTGATAGAACTTATCTTCCTGAATTTTATTTAATAAAATTATCTTTGCTGTATTTTTAATCAATTTTGTTATTCTCTGTAAAAAAATATTGAATGATACGGACGGTGTCGTTATTATTGCAATTCCACCGGGTCTTAAAACCCTGTATGCTTCTTTCAATGCTTTACCCGGACCTTCGATGAAATGCTCCATCACCCCAAGCGATATGTACCCGCTCAAAGAATTATTCCCGTAATCCAGGTTCAATATATTTCCCTCTTTAAAAACGGAATTAAAATTATTTTTTACCTTCCAAGCATTAAGAAAATCAATTGTCGGACGGGAAAAATCCAATCCTTCGATATCGATTCCCATTTCCGATAAATAAAAGACATATCTTCCCAGACCGCAGCCTGCTTCGATAACCTTACCGAATCTCGGAGTGAATTTGGTTATCCATTGCCTCAGCCCGTAAAAATCCCACATTCGAATTTCAGATTCGGGAGTAAGCTGATTCCACTCATTCGACCATACACTTTCATCCTGCCCTATGCTCTCAACCATATCAATATTTTTTATCAAATTCCATTAAAGATTCAATAATATAATCAATTTCAATTTCGGTTAACTCTGTAAATAATGGTAACGTAATAAACGAATTCCATATTCTCTTCGATGTTTCGCATCCGTTATCCCATTTTTTAAAATAAGGAAACAGCATCAAAGGCATATAATGTACACCTGTTGCTATTCCTTTGGATTTTAAATACAATATTAATTCATCCCTCTTTTCGCATCTCACACCGAAAAGCCAGTAACTGTTTTTATCGGGTTCAAATGGAAGCAATGGTTTAATATGAACTAAACTTTTTATTCCGTCCAGATACCTTTTTATGTGCCTGCTTCTTTCTGCATTCATCCAGTCAAGTTTTTTCAATTGTGCAAGCCCAATCGATGCCGACAAATCATTCATATTATATTTATAACCAAGCGAAGCAATTTCGTAATACCAGTGTCTCGCATCGGGAGCTTTCGTGTCAGTATATCCGTCCGCTCTCTTCCACGTATCCTTGTCAATTCCTACCCACCTGCTGGCTTTCATCGGAGCAATCAGTTCGGCATCATCTGAACATAACATACCCCCGTCTCCTGTTGTCATTGCTTTCTTTTCTTCAAAGCTGAAACAACCAATGTCTCCCCATAAACCATTTTTTTTCCCTTTATAGGAACTTCCCGCAGTATGCGCACAATCTTCAACTACTTTCAGATTTTTTGATTTTGCAAATTCCATAATTAAATCCATTTGCGCAGGATGCCCTCCGAAATGCACGGGCATTACAGCAACACAATCCTTCGAATATTTTTTTTCCAGATCATTCATGGATATCGAGATTGTATTCTCATCCACATCCACGAATTCAGGTTCAAGCTGATTGTATATCGGTGCAAATGCGGTTGCAGCAAAAGTTATTGCAGGCACCAGCACTTTCTTCCCCGCAGGAAATTTAAAAGCAGATATCGCAAGGTGAAGCGCTGCTGTAGCAGAATTTAATCCAATTGATGATTTACAGCCTAAATATTTGCTCCATTCATTTTCAAACTCGGATACTCTCGGTCCCAATCCAATCCACGCCCTGTCAAATGCATCCTTTATATAATTTAACTCTTCTTCTCCCAGGCAGGGTTTAAAAAGCCTTATGTTCATAATTCAATTCCTTTGTATTTCTCTCTAAATTCTTTTAACGTAATATTTTTTTTGTCTTTTTCGGATAATACAGGTTCGGTTACATTCCAGTTAAAGTTTATATCTTTGTCATTCCATATAATTCCGCATTCATGGTCAGCTTTATAAACATTATCAACCTTGTATATCACTTCCGATATATCGGTCAAAGTACAGAATCCGTGAGCAAATCCCCTTGGTATATACGCCATCTTTTTATTATATTCTGAAAGTTCGACCGAATCAAATTGACCGAATGTTTTCGAATTTAACCTGATATCCACGAATACATCCAGAACAGCACCTTTTATGCATCTGATTAATTTTGTTTCCGCAAACGGGGGAAACTGAAAATGAAATCCACGTATCGTTCCCTTTTTTTCCGAACGCGAATGATTTTCCTGTAACCAGTTCCTGTCGAGATTATACTTAACAAATAATTCTTTGTCATACGTTCTCATAAAAAAACCGCGCTTGTCAAACGTATATTCAAACTGAATTTCGAATGCCCCTTTTATTTTACTTTCTTTAAAAATCATAAACACCATTTAATGTTTTTTAATCTAGCAGCTTTGGTATAATCAACAATCTGATTTTTGCAAAGATTGTAGACATCATTTTCAATATTATAAACCTGTTTATACCACTCAACTGTTTCCTTTAAAGCATTCTGAAGATTATATACCGGACCCCAGTTTAAATACTTTTTTGATTTATTAATGTTTAAGTGCAAATAATTTGTTTCCTTAAAATTATTCTTGTCTTTTGAGTATTCAATATTAACTTTATGATCCCATAAAGCAAATATCCTTCGAACTATGTATGAAACGCTTTTAGGTTTATTATCCGGTCCAAAATTCCAGGCAGAAAAGATTTTATCTCCATTATTAGAAGAAATGTTTTGACCTAATGTCAGATATCCTGATAAAGGTTCTAAGATAAACTGCCAGGGTCTTACTGATTCCGGATTTCGTATTGACAATTTTTCATTTTTTGAAAGAGCTTTAACACAATCCGGTATCAACCTGTAGTCAGACCAATCTCCTCCCCCTATAACATTACCGGCTCTTGCAGTTGCTAAATTAATATTGTTTTTTTTGAAAAAGGAATTGTAATATGATTCTGAAATTATTTCAACACATGATTTACTCGAACTATACGGATCTGTACCGCCAAGTTTATCTGATTCAATATATCCTCTCTTTATATCTTTATTTTTATAACACTTATCGCTTGTAATTATAATAACGCTTTTTACAAAATCGACAGAACGGACTATTTCGAGCAGATTTATTAGACCCATGATATTTGTATCATAAGTATAAAACGGGTACATATAAGAAGTTATAACTAAAGGTTGAGCGGCTAAATGAAAAATTATTTCCGGTTTTGTTTTCATTATCGTATTTCTTAGCTTTGTTTTGTCTCTTATATCGCCAAAATTGTTCTTTATTTTGTTTTTCAGATTACTAAGTTCAAAGTTATTTGGTTTTGTATTAGGTTTAAGAGCATAACCGGAGACGTTAGCCTCAAGCTCATTCAGCCAAATTACAAGCCATGATCCCTTAAAACCAGTATGTCCTGTAACAAGAATATTTTTATTTTTATAAAATCCTTTAAAGGAACTTTCAATTTTTACCATATTTACCATTCCGGTTTATTTTTCCAAATATTATTTAGTAATTCAAAATCCCTGAAAGTATCCATGCATTGCCAGAAGCCTTTATGCCTGAATACAGACAATTGTTTTTCCTTTACCAGTTTATCCATAGGTTCTGTTTCCAGAACAAGCTCTTTCTTATTTTCAAGTAATCCGAATAATTCTTTTTTAAAAACGAAAAATCCGCCGTTAATTGGAGTTTGATTTTCTGTATCTAATATTTTTTCTTTAAATTTTTTAACTAAATCACCTTCAACGATCAAATCACCGAATCTTGAAGGAGGATAAACACCGGTAACAGTACCAATTGTATTTTGTTTCTTATGAAACTTAACCAATTCCGATATATTCACATTACTTACAGCATCTCCGTAAGTAAGCATAAAATTATCCTCATAAATAAATTTCTCGCACAGTTTTGTCCTGAAACCTGTCATTGAATCTTCACCCGTCTCAACAAAAGTAACAGTCCAGTCTTTTTCATCATTGTTCGAATGAAAGATTACATTATTGTCGTTTCCAAGTTTAATTGTAAAATCGTTATTATAGAATTTGTAATTTAAAAAATAATTTCTGATTACATCTCCCTTATATCCGAGAGCAAGAATAAATTCTTTGTATCCGTAATGCGAGTATATTTTCATAATATGCCAGAGTATTGGTTTTCCCCCGATCTCAACCATTGGCTTTGGTTTAAATTCAGTTTCTTCCCTGAGCCTCGTTCCCTGACCGCCGCATAAAATTATTACTTTCATACTAGAATAAGTTAGATTTTTAAGGTAAGATTAAAAAGAACACATTTTACTTATATTGCTTCAAGTAAATCTGATTAAACTGTACTACCGGCTACTTCATTCCTTTTTCCTACTAACTCTCTTAATTCCATCTTTTTCAATACATGTTCCCTAATCCCTAGATTAATAAAGAATGTAGCGATTATAAGTTGTATAAAAATATCCTGCGGTAGCATAGATGTATTCAAAACGAAAATTGGGT
Organism: Ignavibacteriota bacterium; assembly: GCA_003158365.1. GTDB lineage: Bacteria > Bacteroidota > Ignavibacteria > Tepidaquicellales > Tepidaquicellaceae > FEN-1279. The sequence goes on from PMIW01000222.1 coordinate 20,239, forward strand.
CAACCGTTAAATTCACCAATAGATATCCGAAAAAACATAACACAAATACTTTTATATGGGATTTAAATGAATTATCATCTCGCAATTTTTTAATATACTTAAAACTTTTTCGGAATAAATTAACAATGAATACAACATAGAAAAAATAGCCAAAAATACCCGCCTGCAGGAGCCCGACAATCACACCTCCCAGGTGAGGATCCCACACTTCAAAATATTTATCCGAAAATCCATATCCCACGAAAAAACTTTTTTTAATGGCATCCAGTAGAATAGGTAGCCTGTTTGACACCCTGTTATCAAACGTATCTTCCATTTTTATTGAATTTTCCTGCATACTAACCGCGCCAACATACCTGTCATATGAAGAACCCACTATTCTGTTTAAATTAAATATATTAGCAAAATCCAGTATAATTAGAAAAATAATGCTGACAATAAATAATTGCAAAATTATATTCGGTTTCTTTTTGGCTATCATTATAAAATATAAAACAAATATGAAAGTGAACATAGTAATAGCCGAACGTGTTTCAGCAATTATAACCGAAATCAATGAAATAATAATTACAAGTAATGCATAAAATTTTGGTACTATCTTTTCCTTAGTCTCCATTAATACAAAAGCAAAAACAAATGCAAGTCTCATAATGATATAACCGATTGGAATTGCGCGGATTTCTCCTGTAAGGGGGTCTCTTATTGATTCTAATGCTCCAGCACGGAATATATTTCCAAACTCTATCCCTGTGTTGACAGTATATAGTTGTGCAATCAATTCAAGGAGCACAAACGGAAAAAACATCACCATAAATTTATAAACTTCTTTTTTATTGGGTAACAATGCGGGAAAGGAAAAAAATAACGTGTAGAAAAATAAGCCGCGAACAGTCTCGTTCAAAAACAATTTCAATGTGATACCGTAAAAAAAAGAAACTAAAACAATGAACGGTAATATTAATGCAATCTTTTTGATATTGAAAATATCGATAAGATATATTTTTTTACCCCGTAATATTGCTTTAAACAATGCTACTATTAAAAATAAATCCATCATAGATAGAGATATACTTGGTATCGGCGAATAAACCGGCAATCTTCTTATATTGATACCGCTTATTTCAGTAAAAAACCCGGCCGGATAAGAAGAAATAATTAGAAAGAAAGCAAACCAAAAATAGTTGGATTTTGAATACCAAAAAATTACAAACAAACTTGCACAAAATAATTTATCTACGCCTTCAGGTGCATAATATACAATATAAACAGTTAAAGCAAACAATAGGAATATTCCTATTGATCTGTAGAGTATTATTTTACTTTCAGATCTGGCGCTGTTTTTATCAACTAAATATTTATATACTCTAAAAGCCAAATTGATTAATATAGATAATTTTGTATTTTATTTCAGTGATTTCAAATTACGTTTCTTGTCGTCCGGTTTTGAATAGTAATAATAATAATTGTAATAATAACCGTACGAACTTTTAAATGAGAAATTATTCAACACACAGCCTAAAAGGTTATGTGAATTAATCTTGTATAATCTCTTGTAAGTTTTTAAGAATGCTTCCATAGGGGTCATATTTGCCCTGCAAACCAAAATTGTCCCATCCGTTATGTTAAATAAAATTTCCGAATCTGTCACGGAAATAAAAGGAGGTGAGTCAATAATTACAATATCATAAAGTCCTTCGAGCTTCTCAAGAAAATTTTTAAATTGTATAGAGCCTAATAGTTCTGAAGGGTTAGGCGGAATTGTTCCGCTGGTAATAAAATCCAGATTATTCATTTTACTGGTTCTGATAATTTCATTCAACTCTACATTTGCAAACAGATAATCGCTTAATCCGGGATACCTCTCCATTTTAAAAACGTTATGTATTCTTGGTTTTCTTAAGTCGCAATCGAGAAGCAATGTTTTCTTCCCTGCCTGTGCAAAGCTACCTGCTAAATTTATAGATACAATTGTTTTACCCTCGACAGGAATTGTACTTGTGATTAATATTGATTTTAACGGTACTTCTTCAAGTTTTGAATACTGCACCCTTGTCCTTAATGCTTTAAAGGCTTCTGATACCGACGAAGTTGGCTTTAACTCAACCACAAAGTCCGTCTCGGGTGAATGCACATCAAGCAATTCTTTAAAACTCGGAATCCATGATAATACGCTTGCTCCAGAATTTTCGAGCTGCTCAGGTGATTTAATTGATTTATCAAGAAAGTTTCTTATAAAAGCAAATCCAAAACCTAGGAATAATCCTACAACAGTACCGGTTAAAAGAATAAGATTTCTGTTCGGTGCTATTTGAGATACTGTATCAAATCCAGGTTCCAGCATCGAAGCATTTCCGAATCTTGTTCTCTCGTTAATGGTCGCTTCCTGGTATTTTTCCTCGAGTGTAATATATAATTTCTCGTTAGTTTTCATGGTCCTCTCAAGCTTTGCCAGTTCCATATTTTCGGCAGGAAGTTTTGTTATGTCAGATTCATATTTTTTTAAATATCCCGATAAAATACTTATTCTGTTCTTAAGACCTGAAGAATTCAGGGAAGTTTCAAAAACTTTCTGTGATAAACCGCGTTTTTCATCCGGGGTTTGTGATAATAATCCCGAACGCATAATTTCAATTTTATCATCCAGATTTTTCTTTAGAATATTAACTTTCGCTTCAGAATTGCTTATTATTTTATCCTTTACCTTTTGGTCTGTTAAATTTGCAACCTCAACATCCCGTTTAACTTCAATGTCTGCAATTTCTTTTTGAAGTTCCTGAATATATGGCTGGGCTATTTGCCCTTCTATATATTTAACAAGGTTCGGATCATATTTTGTAGTCTCCTGTTTTAAAGCGTAAAGATTGTTATCATTTATTTTTAAATCAATTTCGGCAGCATTTTTTTCGGACTCATATTTTGAAACATTTTCAATTAAAACTTTTGATTGTTCATCCAGAACTATAAATCCAACTCGTTTCTGAAAATCCTGTAACGAAGATTCCGAGTTCGTTAAATCGTTTAATTTCTTTTCTCTTTCTGTTTCGAGGAATTTCTTGACATTTGTTATATCCTGCCTGTTCAATTCCCTGGAGTAGTTAACATATACCTCCGCATAAGTATTTGAGATTAATAGAATTTCATTCGGATTATAACCTTCTGAAGTAATTGTTAGTGCATCTACGCTTTTCTTTACCTCAAATTTAACAATGCTGTTTAATTTCCTTCTAAGCTCCTCCTGTGAAAGCGGAACTATCTCATTTTCAGATATTTTCCGCGTAAGATAAAAATAATTTCTTTTATCTATTATATTCTTAACGGAATCTATCAAGGATTTTGCAACAACATCTCTTATGTAGTAGCTTCTCATCATTTCTATCTGATTTGATAATACCCTTTCAGACATTGCAATCTGCATAAAGATGTTATCGGATTTATCAAGTATACTTTGAGGTTTATCGATTTTTATTGTCGATACCGAACGCCAGACAGTACGATAGTTTTTTATATAAATCGTCGTAACTATCAGCGATACGACAAAAATTAAAATTATCGGAAGCAGATTTGTCCTGACAAGATTGTAATAATCCATCACTTTCTTGGATTCAGGCTCAAATTCCATTTCAAAAATTTCTTTATCGATTTGTTCTAATTTATTCATTATAAATTATTTTTAAATCTTGCAAAATTTAATATATTATTTTTTAAAAACTGTTACCATTAAGACTGCTATAGAAGTCAAAGTTCCCAAAATACTCAATATGAACATTAGATTCTCTCTTAATGCACTCTTACTAATTCCAGGAATTAAAATCATATCTCCGGGATATAAAATTGGATTTTGCCTATTATTACTAGTAAATTTTTCCTCACCTAAAAAATCACTGTAATTTAGATAAATTATCTTATCCTCATTAATATTCAATGAATCATTCTTCATCCTTAACAAACGCACATCATCCATCTTTGATTCAACTAACGGTCCCCCGCAGAGTGTGATTAAATCTAAAAATCTAGTATCTGCAGGAATAAGATATCTTCCGGGGTTTTTCACAAACCCCCATACACTAACTTCAAAGTTTACTTTTTCCTTATCTGCATAGTTGTAATAATTCACTCCGTTTTTTGCAATCTCTTCTAATCCGATTTTCTCCTTTTTGTCCTGCCCACTTATGGAATTTATCAAAATAAACAAAAGGATAGACTGAAGAAGAATTATTATTTTTATTTTCCTCATAAAAAATAAGTTACTTTATTAAAAAAAAGGTTTTTTTTGTATAGCTCCGCCTACTGACTCACAATTAAGTCATTATTTTTATATATAAATATTTATCTTTAATCAATAAAATAAGCATTAATTAGCTTTTATTCAAGATTATAATTATTTTAAAAATAGGAAAAATATTGAATTTTCAAGATAAAAAAATCATATAATCAAATATTATCTAACTCCATTTTACTTCTAATTTGGAATAATAAATTTATCTTCTCTGGAATAATTATCATTGATATTATTATTCTTTTTTTCCCTGGTCAATAAGCATTGAATTTATTAATTTATACTTTTTGTAATGCTTCAGATGGAAATGGACAAAGGAATTTCGTAATTTTGTAGAAACAAAAGGAGAAATCCAATGTCAAAAAGAAAACATTTATCACCGCAACAAAAAGTAATAATCCTGAGAGAGTTACTTGAAAATCAGGTTCCAATCAGCCAGCTTGCCGAAAAATACCAGGTACACGCAAACGATATATACAACTGGAAAAAGAAACTCTTCGAACAGGCAGAAGAAGCATTTTCATCAAAACAGAAACCTAATATTGCAAGGCAGGATGAGAAGCAACAGAAGCTGGAACAGAAACTCAAACTGAAGGATGAGATAATAGCAGAACTCGTTCAGGAGAACATTATGATAAAAAAAAATATCGATGGACTGATATAAACCATAAATGGACCGAACCGGACCATAAGGAAGAAATCGTGGAATACATTACAGAAAAACAAAATAGAACAGGCATCAGCAGTAAAACCCTGCTTAGATGGCTTGGAATAGCCCGCAGTAAGTATTACGACTGGCTTAGCAGGGATTCTTTTTTCGTATCACATAACGGACAGGTTCCAAAAAGTCATTGGATACTTGAATGGGAAAAATATGCTATTGTGCAATATGCTCTTAGTCATCAAATGGAAGGCTATAGAAGATTAACTTACATGATGCTTGATGAAAATGTGGTAGCCGTTAGTCCATCATCTGTGTATAGAGTACTTAAAAAAGCAGGATTATTAAACCGCTGGAATATGGTAAGTTCAAGTTTAAAGGGACAAGGATTTATACAGCCGGAGAAGTTCAACGAGCATTGGCACATAGATATAAAATATGTTAACTTTAAAGGAACATTTTTATTCCTGATAGCAATAATAGATGGATATACCAGATACATAGTTCATCACGAGCTAAGAACGCATATGCAGGAATCAGACGTAGAAATAGTTGTTCAAAGAGCCATAGAAAAATACCCTGACGTAAAGCCAAGACTGATAAGCGATAACGGCTCGCAGTTTATATCAAAAGATTTTACAAGTTATATGAAAAATATGGAATTAAAACACGTAAGAACATCGGTAAGATATCCTCAGAGTAACGGAAAGATAGAACGCTTTCATCGTACCGTGCATCAGGAATGCTTGCAGCAAAAATCCCTGATAAACCTTGAAGATGCAAGAAGGCAGGTTGCTGAGTTTATTGAATTTTATAACACTAAAAGATTACATAGTTCCCTGTATTATTTAACTCCGGATGATTATGTTAAAAACAAAGTCGAGAAGCGTTTGGATGAAAGAAGAAATAAATTAGCGATGGCAAAAATGAATAGATTATTTTATAGAAATGCTGTATAATTATACAATACTAAATCAACCCTTGTGTCCATTTTCCGCTGGACCAAAACAAAACAGTTATCTTAATCAATCAAATAACAATATTGAATATTTAGAAAATATATCTTAATTTTACATATAGTTCTCGATAAGGATTTTCAAAATGTGCAATTGTAATCATGCATTTGTTAAATTTGTTTTAGTTCAATTTGCCAAAATAATAACTTAAATTTTTATTAAAGTAAAAATTCGAATTCGAAGGAGGTTTAAATGTTAAAAATCTATTCGGTTTTTTTATTTACTTTCTTTTTTTCTGCTTCTGCTTTTGCCCAACAAGATTTTCCATTATCAGCAAACAATGCTTTTACATTAAACGATACAGGTACTACTTCTACATTATTAATCTTAATATAAAAGAAAACAAAATGAAAAAATTAAACGAAATATTTGTATTAGCTCTTTTCTCTTTCTTAATTGTTCAGTGCACATTTACAATTAATTTTTGCTCTGCTCAGTGGATACAGACGGGACCTTCCGGGGGTTTTGTTAATTGCTTTATAGTTTCGGGAACAAATCTCTTTGCGGGAACTGAAGGCGGAGTATTTTTATCAACAAATAACGGCTCCAGCTGGACTGTGGTAGGATTAGAGAATGAATATGTACGTTCTCTTGCATTTTCGGGAACAAAACTCTTTGCGGGGACTAACGGCGACGGTATATTTTCATCTACAAATAACGGTACAAGCTGGACTGCAGTTAATAACGGATTAACAAGTAAAGTTGTTAATGCCTTTGCAGTATCAGGAACAAACCTCTTTGCAGCTACTAGTGGCGGAGTATTTTTATCAACAAAT
>PMIW01000030.1 GCA_003158365.1 Ignavibacteriota bacterium
AATGTCCGAGGCATCAACCGAACCATCACCATTAAAGTCACAGCTTAAGTAACCTGTATAACCATATTGTGGTATCAGGAAATTCGTGACATCAGATGCATCAATCGAACCGTCCTGGTTTGCGTCACCAACTATCAATGCCCAAACACTGCCGACTTTCCTCATGTTCATTCCGAATGCTTTTGTCGAGTCGGTGGTGAAGTCATAACTTAAAGGTAATCCACCGACAAAAGCCTGCGGAAGTGCACTCCAGGTTTCGAGATGGTTTCTGTGTTTTATAACTATATAGTAATTACCGCTTGTTACTCTTGAAAATGACGGAGCATAAGTACCCGTCGTTCCGAGAATAACTATTTGAGAATCTACAAGTGTATGAGGAGTTGTTGCTAAAGCAAGATAAATACCAACTGTATCTGAAACTTGTGAAGAACCGTCCCAGAAACCTTCCAGATATACTTTAAGGTTGAGTTGCAAAGGAAGAGCTAAAGTCGTAAAATTCCACACATTCGACCATGCACTTGTACCGGCAGTGTTAGTTGCATTGACTCTCCAGTAATATTTTGTAAGTTGTGATAATTTTCCTGCCGGTACTGTAATTTGAGAACGATTTATTCCGGACGTATCAAATACAGGAGAGCCTGCAAATGTAGAATCCGTATTAATTTGAATTCTGTAACCTGTTGCAGTAGAAAGGCTGTCCCAATCCATCAGAGGTGTCAGGGAAACTCCTGTTGCATTATTAGCGGGCAACAGGCATATTGGCGGAACAGGCGGCGGCAATGCAGTGCTTTCGTCAGCGCCGATGTCAGGCGGATTATATCTTATATTTCCATCTATATCATCTGTAACGGTTGCAATATACTGTCCTGCATTGGTTACAGGTGACACCTGAGTTGAATCTATATGTAAATTGGTATTAGAAACAAACTTCGGATCTCCTGAAACACTTAATAAATCTTTTCCTGTTGCAGTTCTCCATGCAGCAAGAGTCGTCTGCGCAGCACTCAGATAACCAATCGTTCCGGCGGAATCGGAAGCATAGTAATCGTTATAATTTATATCAGTAAAAGCTGTACTTGTTCCCGCTGTGTAAATTGCGTAACTCTTATCACCAACTCCTGCAGTGTTATTATATGAATTTACTAAAATATTATTTCTTATATTTAAAGAAGAAGCGCCGCTTGAAATATATAATGCTGCACTTACCGTAGCGGAGGCATACCCGGCAAAAGTTCCGAATAAATTCACACTGTTGTCATAAACAGTTACTCCCGTAATTGTTGCATCTATTGCTATACCTATATTCCAGTCAGATGATAAAGAAGCATAACTGTACGAAACCATATCCCAGACAAAGTTATTTACAACTTCGATGTTTGAAGGAGATACTGATGTTGCAATATTTATGCCCCTTACACCGTAACCGCCGGTACTTGTATTCAGCAGATTACTAACTTTATTTTTTCTGATGCTTACATTTGAAGTCGTACTGAATACATAAATTCCATAAACAGCAGATGAATATGCGCTCTTCAATGCAGATAAGGTATTTCCTGTTATGGAAATATTGGATCCGGTTAATGCAGATGAAACTGCAATACCTCTCGGAGCTCCTGTTGAACCGTAAATATTATTAATTGTATTTCCCGAAATTGTACTGTTTACCGTGCCTGTTGCAAACCAGATTCCAGTAATATTACTTGCATCAACAGTGTTGGAATCATTACCTAAGTTATTATTGGATATTGTGGCTCCGTCCACACCCTGTATATAAATACCCACCAATCTTATCGGGCTTGTAGGAGTATTGAAATCATTTCCTGTAATTAATAGTCCGCTTCCGTTACCCGATAAAATGTTTGCTATCGAATAAATTCCCATATATGCAAGCTGGAAACTATTATTCTGTACAGTAATATTATTAAAGTAGCCGGCAGAACCGGAAACAGAACCATCTGATATAATCATCGAAGAACTCGAATTTACACCATTTATCACAGTACAGTTTTTTACAGTTATATTTGTAATAGGTGTGGTTCCTGATGAACCGATAAGAATTGTCTGTGGTGTAGTTGTACTTGTGTTTTGAATTGTCAGATTTCTTGTCGTTCCGTTTGTTGTATTGGAACCATCTATAGTTACATAATTATTTCTTATTTTAAATATTTGTGTATTTACAGCAGCACCGTATATCCTTGAAGTTATGCCTGTGTTTGGTTTAATAGTTATTGTATTTGTTGAAGTCGGGAGACTTGTATTATTTATATTAATATTTAAAGGATAAGTTTCGGCTGAATAAACTGTATCGTTTAAAAGGAACCGTGTAGCACCGCTAACACCTCGTAAATCCAGATCTGCGATTGCAGCAGTTAACGATGCGTAAATTCCGTTTATACCGTCAGGATAAGAATAATTCGGACTTTCTGATTTCCTTATATACAATTCACCTTTAAACACTTTTCCATTCTCATAAGGAATCCAGCTAATCTCTTCAACTTCTCTTATCTCTTTCCTGCTAAATGGTGAAACGGAAGCTGACAAATCGGAAACTTCCTTTTCCCGGCCCTTTAAGGTAGGTTTCTTATCTATTGTTTCTTCAACATAAGTTGTTTTTTTAACTTTTTTAACTTCTTTAACAAAGTACAAATTTCTTCCTGTAACTTTATTAAATAAAGTTAACCCTACTGTGTAATCACCTGAAAGACCTGTTGTAATTGTATATGAGCATGGATTAGTTGGTGGTGTAGAGCAAGCGGGTGGATTAGCAGTGTATCCGGATGCACCTGTTGAAGGATAGGAACCTACGTTTGGAACTGATAAACTATCCTGTGCACAAATATAATAATATACTACGTTACCTGTTGCAACACCTGCACCAAATGTAAATGAATATTGACCGGCTCCTAATGAAGTTCCCACCACAGCTGAATATGAACCTGCATTTATTTTCCAGTAAAGTACCGGTAATCCTGTTCCCGTTGTCGGAACACCGTGTAAATCCACTATCGTTGCTGTTAAAGTTCTTGCAGTTGTAAGAGGCGTACCAGGTAAAGGTGTAAATACAATAGCTGGTGGAGCGATATCCTTAGGGATACCACCGAATTCATCCGCTCCCATATCAGGTGCATTGGGAGGATAAGATGAATTAATCGGGTAACCTGTATTCGGATATCTTGCCTGTCCGTCGAAATCATCGACTATCGATGGGGAAGAAATAACCTGTCCCGTGCTTTCCAATTGTGTGGAGATTGCGGCATTTATTCTTAAATCATATGGTCTTGTGGTTGTATTTGTGAATGGAGGAAGTTCAGTAACCGATAACAATTCTCTCGGCGCCATAAGAAATTTATAATCCGATAAAGTTCTAATATAATTAGTTCCGTCATAATATATGATATGATTAGTATCCGGAGTCCCCGCATAATAACAATTGTTATTTGCAGTTGCAGGAAAAGTAGTAAACGCTCCGGAACTCCTGTAATGCGCTGTTGTATAACCGCCTGCCGTGCCGGGAGTCGAAGCATTTATAATGACATTATTTCTTAAATCAACAGTAGGGGTCGATGAAACATATAATGCCGCCGTTCCAAACTGAGAGCCTGTCAATAAACTTACTGAATTCAGATAAACAGTGTTATAATAGGCATTCACGGTTGTACCTCCTGAAATATATAACCCCATCAGTGCTAATGTAGTGCTTAATGAATCAACCCTGATATCTGATACGAAGTTATTATATAAATTTACGGTAGTTCCGCTTGCGGTTGTCAGACCATAACCAAATCCTGATGATGTCCTTAAATCATATACGGAATTTTTATAAATGTTTACCGTCGTACCGCCCGAATTATATATTCCGTAAACGCTGCCTGCACCTACTGTTTGCAGTGTATAAGCCGTATTACTGTAGAAATTTTTCGTAGGAGCGGTTGATAAGTTGTAAATACCATATACTGAGGCTGATGCCGTTCCGGCCGCTTTAAAATTATTTGCAGTATTGTTGTAAAAGTTAAATGTTCCCGAATATGCAGCATTAGAAATATAATACATATAAATAGTACTTGAACCTGTTGGCTTATATAACTTTCTTATTGCATTATTATAATAATTTACAGTTGTACCGTAATAATTGTATATATAAAAGTAATAACTTGCGCCCGTAGTTGTGGACAAAGTATCGTTTTCAATTACATTGTTATATGCATTAACTGTTTGCCCGCCATAATAAAAATACATTCCATAAAGTGTTCCCGAACTTATAGCAGATTGAGTTCTTTTATTACCTGCCATATAGTTATTAGAAAATGTTGAAACACTTCCCGAAGCAGGAGCTGTAGTATATGGGTAAACGTACATTCCGTAAATAGTCCCGGTTGCAGTCTGAGATGTGCCACCCCACTTATTATTAATAAGATTATTTGAATCTATATTTAAAGTGTAAGCCGGTATATAATAAAGATAATACCCATAAAAAGTCCCGGAAGTAAAAGCAGTGGAAGTCATACCTTGAACTGTATTTTTTTTCACAATAATTGTATTATCCGTACCACCGTTATATCCCATATAATAAAGAGCAATTCCATAAGTGGCCCCGGTTGTAGTAGCAGTCGTATCCTGTACAGTATTATTATATACGGTTGCACTGGATGTATAACCATAATATAAATAAATTCCGTAAGAAGTACTGGTTGAACCTGTTCCACCTGCGATATTATTATTACTTACATTTATACTATCCTGATATGTAGTATAAATACCGTAAGTTGCAACAGAGCTGCCTCCAAAATATCTGATAGTATTTCCACCTGAAACACCAATCTCATTAAAATGGTCATAATATTGATATGGTGAAGTACCATCTGCATAACCTGCCATTGTAATACCCGAATAGCAGTTTTGTATAGTATTACTATAAAATTTGTTTCCGGAATTCGCCCCTGTTCTTGCTGTAACTGTAAGAGCAGTAGTTGAAGTAGTAGTATGGTTTCCAGCATAAATACCAACGGAAGATGTATTTGTTTTCTGCAAAGTAATATTGCAGTTTTTAATTGTATTATATTGAGAACCATTTGTGCCATCAATTTTCAACAATGCAAAACCCCATTCCATTTGTGTTGTTGTAGTTGTATTTGTTGTAGGGTCAAGAAGGTCAAGTCCGTCAAATGTAACATAATCTGAACCTGAAAGTAAAATTACACCATCCATTGTTCCTACGCCAACACCTGCCGTTATCTTTGGATTATTGCCGGTACCGGATTTTTGAAAAATAATAGGATTTGCCGAAGTTCCGGTTGCTGTAATAATTAAATTTGATGCGGTTTCCGTATATCCTGCCGCAATGTTGAATGTGACTCCTCCACTACCTACACCGACTGAATTAAGGTCTGTGATTGCAGCAGCAATTGTCGCATAATTTCCGGGGATAGTTTTTACCCCTGAGAGTTGGGCAAATGAACCCTGTACAAAAAATGTTCCAATAATTAATACTGAAACACAAAGAGAAATAATTTTCTTCATAATAAGTAAAAATTAATTGAATAAAGAGTTTTTTAAAAATGAATATTTTAGAAGAGATATTGTTATTTATGTCAGAGTAAATAAATATTAAATACATTATAAAAAAAATATAATTTTATTTTAATAGTATTTTCAAAATGGCCGTGGGTTTGCCATCAGTCTGTAAAAATAACTTTTTCCTATATAGTGTATAAACTATAATAAATTAAAGTAAATTACTTTACAAATTTATAAATAATTGTAAAATTATGTAACTATTTTATGGTAATATAATATTCAAAAGTAAATTTTCAAATTCAAAAATTTATTTAATATCCTCAAAATTCTGCTAATTTTGAGGTATTTGAAAATTTTAATCTATATATAGTATTTTGACATAAGAATTTTTATTATTATTTAATTACTTTCTCCTTTTTGATTGCACGGGATTAAGCACAATGTTTAACATACAGAATTTATAATTTTAAGAGGTTGTAAATAAAGGTTTGGAGCATTAACTTTTATTTCTTTTAGGGAAATGTTTTGATAAAATATAAAAGATGAAATTGCAAATAAAAAAGCCGTTCATCTCTGAACGGCTTTAAGTAATTTATAACGCGATTTTTTCGGTTTTTATTTTATAAGAACCATTCTCAT
>PMIW01000212.1 GCA_003158365.1 Ignavibacteriota bacterium
GTAAATTGTTTCAAATATATTTACCCTAAAGGGGGGTAACGAAAATAATAACAAATAAAATTATGAAAAATATACTATTAATAATATAAACCACTTTTACAATCGTTTTAATTGCAGGAAGTGCAAACACACAAATTAAAACAAAAGCAAATCGAGCAGAAGTAATTACTTTTTATAAATACGATATATACGATAAAGATGGTAATAAATATGAATCTGTTGAAGCACCTACAACTGAATTAAGATATGAATGCCCTATATGTAAAGGAGCAAGAGTTTTAAACAAAAATAGTAATGGTATTCCTAATATGATTACCTGCTGGAGATGTAACGGAAATGGCTATCTTATTTCAAATTACGGTAAGTAGAATTGGTTTCTTATGCGTTTTTCCTAAACCTCTTTAGTACTAAGATATATATAAAAAATATACTCTTTTTATTCTTAAAAAAGGAATCACATTTCAGCATTTTTTATCTAAATTTTACCATTTAAGTTTTTATCTCAATTCCTTATCTTTATGTTTTTCTAAATACTTTTAATTTTTAGCGGATATTAGAAAAAACAGGCGAAATATAATTGTTTTTATTTATATTGCAGCATTTCTTTTTTGCTTCAGTCAGGCATTTTCTCAGATTAAAATTTATGAGAGAAATACAATCGATACAATTTCCAAGGGTATCTTTTTCAACAGCGATAAAAGATTAAGGTTTGATTTAAACGGAAAATGGGATTTATCACTCGATGAGGGCAGTACTTTTTCCGAAATCATTGTCCCTGACTGCTATACATTCGAAGGTACTGTTTTTTATAAAAGAAATTTCACGATTCCTGATTCTCTCCTGAATAAATACTGCTTGCTTCTGGTAACGGAAGGAATTAACTATGAATCCGAAATAATAATAAATAATTCATTCATAACAAAAACAATCGGCGGGGCAAAATCATTTGTGACACCGATTGACGGGAACATAATAAAAAACCAAAACGAAATTTTTATAAAGGTCAATAATCTATTAAATAATTCACATACTATTCCCCTCGCAAACCAGATTAATTACGCAAGGAATTACGGGGGTATAAATAAAGACATTTATATAATTGCCGTACCAAAAGTCTATGTACTTGAAAACCTTGTGAATTATAAATTCGAAAGTGAAAGTTCCGTTCACATCACGAACCTGATAGAAATTAACTCGGAAAATTTTGCCTACGTAAAAGATGATTTAAAAGATTTATCGGTTAAGACAAAACTGTACAAAAGAAACGGTAACGAAGAAATTGCAGAAAGCTCGCCTGTAAAATTTTCCTTGGAAGAATTCCAGACTGCTACGTTTACAAACGAATTGACTTCCAAAAACCTGAATCTTTGGTCACCGGATAATCCCGAGCTTTATATTATTAAGACCATAATACAAAACTCCGCAAACAAAATAATTGATGAAAAATCTGATGAAATAGGCTTTGTAAATGTAAAGTTTCGACCTGAGGGCATTTCTCTGAACGGAAAGAACATTACCTTAAACGGAATCAATTACCATGAGGATTCCCCGCATTACGGAAGCGCTCTTGATTATTCCGAAGTCGAATTTGATTTGAAGAAAATAAAAGAATACGGGTTTAACTGCATCCGGGTTCCGGGTAAAACTGCTCATCCTTACATAATCGATGTTTGTAACCGTATCGGATTATTTTTAATGCAGGAAATTCCTTTTAATGAAGTCCCGTCGAAAATATTAAAAGATAATAATTATACTCAATCCGCAGTTGACTACCTTGAAAATACCATAAAAAGAGACAAGAATTCCCCTGCAATAATTTGCTGGGGAATAGGTAATAACTTCGATGTAACCTGCGCCGGAGCATATAATTATGTAAATAATATAAAAGAAGCAGCGGGTAAACTAGATTCCAGGCCTGTATATTATACCACTAAAAATTTAAGAAGTGATATTTGTTCTGAACTGGTTGAAGTTAAAGGTATTAATTTTTCAACGAACAATTACGAAACATTACAGGGATATGTTGATGAAATAAAATCATCCGGAAACCAAAGTCCTGCAACATTTATTTCTTCTTATGGTTTGTGCATAAATAATGATAACAGGAACGGATTCGGTGACAGGCACTCAGTAGAGGCTCAGGCAAAATTTTTATCGGAAGTTTACAAAATTGTAAGCAAATCATTCTTTGCAAATTTAATATCTTCATATGCAGACTGGAACTCTACCTCCCCACTTAATGCGCAAATGAATAAAGACCCGTTTTTAAAAACCGATGGTATTTTTGATTTTTACCGTGAACCGAAAAGCTCAGCCGCAATATTAAAAAGACTGGTAAACGGTCAGGGTTATCAGAAAATACCCGAAGGTTCCGGTGATGTAATGAACAGGGATAATTATTTTATTTTCATTATAACCGGCATTGTATCCATAATTTTATTTTTATTATTTCTCGGTAAACTTAGGTACTTTAAGCAGAATATAATTAAAAGCATTATATCACCTAAAAATTTTGTTTATTTTGTTAAAGAGCAAATGCTCATAGCAACATACAGAAACATCATTCTTAATTTCATGATTGCGCTATCTCTTGGATTATTCTTTTCATCTATATTTTATTTATACAGGGAAAACACTAATCTTGATATGATGCTGGCAAGTATATTCACAAACCCTGAGGCGAAGATGAATATTTCTTATGTGATGAATTCGCCTTTAAATTTGCTCATATTAATTTCCGTTGCTTTTTACCTTCAGATAATAATTATAACTTCTCTTGCTTACTTAATAGATTTTATGTTCATCAAGAAAAGCCAGATGAAAACAATCTATACTATTACAGTCTGGTCTTTCATACCATTTTTAATTTTCTTGTTAATAGGCACTGTTATTTATAAATTATCGGGTGAAGGCCCGGGATTTATTTCTGTTGTTTTCATTATTTTTGTAATTATATACCTGTACACATATTTTAAGCTTTTTCACGGTTACAAAGTAATATTTGAAATTTCTGCATTAAAGATTGCAGTTTACGGTTTATTGATATTCTTATTTGTTCATATGGTTTCTTTTGCGTATTTTTACTATATAAAAAACACTTTAAGTATTATCGATTTAATATTAAGCTATAAACACTAGAATTTGTATTTATCAAAACTCGAAATATTTGGTTTTAAATCTTTTCCGGAAAAGACTACTATTGAATTCGACAGCGGTGTCGCAGCAATAGTAGGTCCAAACGGCTCAGGAAAATCCAATATAGTTGATGCTATACGCTGGGTTCTCGGTGAACAGGGTGACAAAGCATTAAGAAGCGAAAAACGCGAAGACGTGGTTTTTAACGGAACAAATAAAAGAAAACCTCTCAGCGTTGCCGAAGTGTCTCTGACAATTCAGAATAACAAAAACATACTCCCGACCGAATACAACGAAGTGCAGATAGCCCGCAGATTCTTCAGAAGCGGGGAAACAGAATATTACCTTAACGGAACAAAAGTAAGATTAAAAGACATAAAGAATTTATTTGTCGATACAGGTATAGG
>PMIW01000037.1 GCA_003158365.1 Ignavibacteriota bacterium
AATAATGAAAAACGAGTAATTAGGAATGAATAATAAAAAAACAATATTTATATATAAACATTTTAAAATACAATGATTTTTTTAAAAAAATATCTTAAATGGTTTCTAACATTAATTATACTTTTTCTTTTGATAATTATTTTTAGAAGAATTTTTCCTTCAAAATCAAATTTTGAATCCCCTTTGATTTTGAGAGATACTTCTATTTTAACCAGATATCAGAAAGAAATAAAAAAGGATACAATAATAAAATGGTACGAAAAACTAATTTATAAAAACCCGGAACCGGTAATTAGATATGTACAAAAGCTCGATACAATTTTCATCGAATCTACTAAAGAAATGGATTTGATGCTCCAGGTAAAAAAATCTAACAAAAAGCTTTTAATAAGAGCTGTTAATCAAAATGGGAGAATTCTGAAGGAATATATCTATGACGATGTATATAATGACTTCACAGTAACGAGCAAAAAGGATAACATATTTGTAAAATCAGTGGTGTTTTACTGGAACGGATTAAATTCAATCATAAATGTACAATGGCCAATATTCAATAAAAGAAAACTTTTCTGCAATTTCGGTTTTGAAAGCGGAATTAAATACAAAAATGATATTCAATTAAATGCCGGGATACTTTATTCACCCGGGAATAAAGATCTTCTTCTCAATTCAAACTTAAAAATAAAATTTTAATCTATGAAATACGAAAACATCTGCAAACATTTTTCTGACAACATAATAAATTCAGAATCATACGAAAGTTCAAAGCCCGTAAGGAATACGGAACTTCTTCTGCCGGAATTTTACAACATTCTGATATACTGTTTTAACGAATACAGGAAAAAATATCCGAATCAGAATGTATACATTACGGAAACATACAGAAGCAACGTTTTACAGCAAAAATATTTTAAAACGGGCAAAAGTAAAATAAGGAATAACGGTATGCATCACTTCGGAATTGCAGCCGATGTCGCATTCCTAATAAATGATAAGCTAAGTTACAAAGGTGATTATAATTTCCTGCGCAGGGTTTTTAAAGAAAATAATTTAACCGTGCTAGACTGGGAGCTTGGTCATGTTCAGTTCATCCCGGTACCCGAGCAAAATACATTAAGAAGAGAAATTAATAGTTACATCAATGAATAGTAGGTGATATTTATTGGTTAGAGTTTTTTGTTTGCTCGTAACTTAATGCTCTTTATTATTTATTACTAATTACTCATTATTCATTATCTTCAGTCTTTTCTGAACAAAAACAGTTTCTGGTTTATTCGAAAAGGGATAATGTATTTATGAAGGCAGAGGTATAATTTTTTTAATCTGTACGTAGGAATTATTTCAAGCAGTTTTCCGCTAATTCCCTTGGAGCTTAGAATAATTCCGTCATAGTCTTTGTAACGACCGAATCCTTTATAACCAAGCTTTTTCAATAACCTCTGTTCCGATAAAAACATTTCGTGTTTGTTTTTAACGGGTGCCGATACCAGAAGTTTTGCCTCGGGATTCATTTTTTCATGAAGCTGCTCGAGAAGTTCAACTTTCTTCTCCTTACTCAGGTAATATATCACTTCCATGAGTAAAACCACGTCGAATCGGCTGATATCATTATTTGTGACATATTTAATCATTTCTTCGCAGATAAATTCCGCATTTGGCAGGTTTTTTTTCTTTGCCCTTTCAATTGCTTTCTCGGAAATATCAACGGCTGTTACCTTATATTCCTCCCTGATAAGATATTCCGTAAAATTTCCTTCTGCGCAACCCAGTTCAAGCACTCTCAAAACCGATTTAAGAAAATTCTTTCTTATATATTTCATCACAATTTTATACCTGAGCTGTTCCTGTGTGCCGGAAAGCTTCCACGGGTCTTCGGTTGAAAAAACATTTTCAAAAGTGTTTTTATCGCCGTTTAGCAGAGAATATTCGTCAATATTCTTTTTCAATTTTACTATTGGTTTAAAATAATTCCTAATTTTAATGTATTAAATAATGGAGGACCATTTACACCCAAATACCATGCATTTAACTGATACTCAGCGAAACTTCTGATTTTTTTTGTAATCTGTACATTAAAACCAATGCCAAAAGATGCTCCGATAGAAAATTGTAAATTGTCTCCCCCGCTTGATGATGTTACGGGAGGATTAGTGCCTGTAATATATGTGAAATTGGATTTTGTTCTGAAAGTTAATCCGGTGCCAATGGCAGGAAGAATATAAACATGGACTGCATCTTTTGGATTAAAACTACCGATAGCAAGATTTGTCCTTACAAGAAAACTATTTATGGTTCCTCCGGAATAGATAGATGTTTGAGTGACACCTGTATAATTATATGAGTATGAATAATCCTTTCTTTCAAAATGATAGAAATCAAAATCAGCTCTGACACCAAAATACTTAGTGTATGTTACAAGTGCATTTATCGTAATATTAATACCATTTGAAAAATCATCTGAATAGGACGCGCCTGCTCTGGTCCTGGCATACCCTGCACCTATAAACAAGTAAAACTTATTGTATCCTTCTTTAATACTTTCGGAATGCATTCCATACAAATAACTTCCCGGGTCTAAAATATTTGTAATATTTGCAGTATCAATTTCTTCCATATTTTTATCTGAATATACAATCAGTTTATTTTCTTCAAGTGACATAACTTTTCCAAAAAGAGGATCACCTATTTTTAAATAAAAAGAATAATACTTACCGACTGTTAAAGCTTCATTGTGTACGATAATTTTTTTAGTAATGCTATCCTGCTGGGAGTAAGTTAACTGAAAGGACATTATCGTAATCAGAAATACAAAAAATATTTTCAGACTTTTCACTTTTTCCTCTTAATCAGTTATTCAATGATTTTTTATTTTTAAGTTCTGTTAATTCTTTTATGCTTTGCTTATAAAGCAGAATCGAATAATCAATAATTCTTCCCGGAGTATTCATTAAATCATACAGTAATGCCTTTTGTTCGGGTTTTGTTTTATCCGTATTTATTTCATACCATCCGTTAGTTTTTAAAAATACTTCGCAGGTTTTTTTATTATAATTATCGGGTACATCAAATTGCAAATCAAATGCGTTTCCGATTTCGGGCATTTCGAGATACTTATTATCTGTTGATAAAAGTTCTTTCCTTACATCATTTCCGCTTCTGTCAACCCCATATGCTGCATTCAATTCACTGACTTCATTTTCTTTTACAGTTTCGTAATCGTAAATTAATCCGATTTGCTCAAACTTCCAGTATCCAACAGGCGGATTTAAATTAAATTCAATGAATTCACCCGTAATATTTTCCAGCGGGATATTAAATACTTTATCTTCATCTATTTTAGGACCACCGCCGGGAATCACTGCCCTCACATTATATCCGTTGCTCTCCAACAGATTTACTTTTAAATAGTATAATTCTTCGTTTATAATGTAATTATGAAGACTTTTTAATTCCTCTCCTTTTTTATTTAAATCATTATACCAGTCATCAATCTTATTTCCATGTAGCGAAATTGTATTTTTCACCATTTTTGATCCCCACCCGGTAATACCGCCATTAAAAAACAGCAATGCGTTTTTTACACCTTCAGGCTTTTTAAATCTGAATTTAAGCGAATGCCTTTTGGTTTTATTTGCATTAAGCATTAAATCAATACCGGTTTGCCACCTGTAATCATCTTTTGATTTAAAATATCCTGTTATATCTTTTCCATTTTCATCAGTTACAGATATGGGCGGCACTATTTCTTTATACTTGTAAAATTTATTATCCATTCCGGGAGTAACCGATAATCCTTCTTCGTGACTTACCATTAGAAGTTTCATTTCATCGAGATGCTGCTTTTCATCATTTTCATTTCTGACAAATAATTTGAATTTCCCGTCTGAAGGGGATAAATGTTCGAGCCTTGATAAATCAGTTCTGGTAAGTGCTTCACAGATAACTCCCCCAAGCGGCTCTGCATCATAAATATACTTAAATCCGTCGTACGAATATATATACGGACAGGAATGTATAGGATGAGAAGCCAAATAAATAAATACTGCAACCACATAAGCAACTGCTAAACCTACAATTACCCCGCCGATTAGAAGCAAAGTTTTTCCTGTATCGAATTCAGTGCGTGAAACATAGACTTCATTTACCTCGCTTAGAGGAATTATTTTTTCGATTGGTTTTGCAATAAGCTTATGTTTTCCGTTTTCATTTACGGCAATTACAGTATCACCTGCAGTAATAATAAGAACATTGCTGGTATCCGCATACTTTTCATAATAAAATACAAGTTTATCTTCAGTATTTATATATGTTCCGTCTTTTAATAATATATGAGATATTCCTGAAAGCTGCTTTTTCTTTTTCAGATTTTGGGAAGTGTATCTTTCCGTGTAAGTTGTCTGACAGCCGTTAGATGATATTATATAAAATGTAAGCAGAGCACATATAATAATATATACGAATGGCTTATTTTTCGTCCTGTTGAAAACTTTAAAAAACATTATCCCTCCGGTTGTTTTTTGAAAAGATTTGCAATTAAATGACTACTTTTTCCTATTATGATATTAACTTCCTATATAAAATACTATTTATTTTCATCATTCCCGATACATTTCGTTATAGGAATTTTCCGGTCAAAATGGGATATTTTATTAGATTAATGTAGTTATTTTAGGATAAATCCAGATTCACTTCGTTCATCGGGACTTCTGATTAAATGATT
>PMIW01000103.1 GCA_003158365.1 Ignavibacteriota bacterium
AGTTCAGGATGCATATTCGATGCGCTCGACCCCGCAGGTAATCGGTGCTGCACGCGACCATTTAAGGTGGACACGCGAACAGGTTGAAATAGAATTAAACGGAGTCGGTGATAACCCGATATTCCTTCCAGATGATGAAGTGGTATTAACAGGAGCAAATTTCCAGGGCTCGCCAATCAGCGTTCCGCTCGATATGCTCGGTGCCGCTGTTACAATGGTTTGCGTTTTATCGGAGCGCAGGCTGAACAGAATGCTTCATCCTGCATTGAGCGTCGGACTTCCGGCATTCCTTACAAAAGGCGCAGGAATGTTTTCGGGACATATGCTGAGCCAGTACACAGCCGATATGCTTATAGTGGAGCAGAAAATTCTATCAGCACCTGCTTCGATACAGTCAATTCCTGCCGCGGCTGACCAGGAAGATTTTGTGAGTATGGGAATGAACACTGCACTCAAGACAAGACAAATTATAGATAACGCTTACGGAATACTCGGAATAGAATTCATCGCAGCAGCACAAGCAATTGATTTCAGGGATTACAGTGTCGGCAAAGGAACCAAAGCCGCACACGCAGCAGTGCGAAAAGTTGTGGAACATCTCGACATAGACCGTCCGCTTTTCAAAGACCACAACAATATGATGGCTTGCGTTAAATCACGTGATATACTTCACGCAGTAGAAAGTGCAATCGGAGAGTTAAAAACTTACTAAATAAGAATTGTCATTCCTGCGAAAGCAGGAATCCATATTTCATCACTCGTTCCCAAACTTTGTTTGGGAACGAGATTAATAAAAAAAAATTGAAATTATAGATAATTATTTCGAAAATAAACTGTTTGTAAAAAGTTATTTAGATGTTATAAAATAGCCCCTCCGCGCGTACAGCAGTGTTTCAGGAAAGAAATAAATCTTGTATTAATAAAAATCAAATATTCAAAGACCATTCGAGGTTGAACCGGGGTTCACAAAGGCATTATCCCTGCATCCGCTAACGCCCAATAGACCTCCGAACAAAAGAAATGAACGTAAATAAAAGAGATTTTTCTTAAAATGTTTTTTTAATATAAATTTTGACCTTAAAAATATTTAAAGTTTGAAATCAATACCAAGTTCAAGTGTATTGAAATCGTTATTGCCAAAACCCAGCCTGACAGTTCCTGCAAATTTCGGGCTGAAGAAATATCTCATACCCGCCTGCCCCCAGAGCCATGCGCCGCTTGTATAAGAAACATCCGTAATATAAACACCGTGTTTAGTTACATCTGTGTAAGTGTTACTGATGTTATTGTACCCCAGGACAAGTCCTAAATAAGGGACAAATTTTCCATCTCCAATTTGAGTGAAATTGTAATTTGCCTGAAAGCCGAATGATGTGAACGTGTATTTCCTTGAATCGCCGTTGGGATAATCGTTTGTATAAGAATAATATCTGAACAATCCGCCGAGACCGATTGTTCCGCTTCCTAAATCTGCTACATGCGATTCAAAATTAAGACCAAGCATTGGCACGCTTCCTTTTACCCAAAATCCGACTGAAGCACCAAGAAGATTATCTCCTTTTTGTATTTGAGAGTGGAGGGGGGAAAGATTAAGAAGAATGATAAAGAAACAAGAAAGTAAAATTTTCATAACTTAGATTCCTTTGTAAGTTTAATTGATAAGTAATTACTTCACAATTAATAACTAAATTATCAATATATTAGTTCATACAGAAATATTGGTTTAAGATTTTGAATTCCCGGATTCTAAGAACACCTGCCATAGTAATAGATCTTGATAATTCTGCGATTATAGAACGTCGTGGTGGACATACGTACAGTACCGCTCGTGGTAATGGAAAGATTTACAATGATTTTTTAGTTACTGCCATATAATTCCTTCAAGGGAATTACAATTTCTGCCTCCACAGAATATTTCCTGTCAGGATTTCGATAGCTATAACTTCATCCTTCATTGCAAAATACATTATATCGGAATCACTATTTAGCGTCCAGCTTACGGGAAGCGGATATTCGTTTTTATCCCCGGGTCTTAATTCACTTTGTTTTAATTCCCACAGTTTATTCTGACCATCGAGTGAAATACCTGTTAATATAAAACCTATCTTTTTAGTAGTTTCAAAACTCATAACAACAAAGCACTTTTGCGGCTCGCTGACGGCAATAAATTCACCCATTACGAATTTCAGTTCATTAACAATTTTGCCGCTACGGTTTTTCAGATATCTTACTTCCTGGTTTCCGTCTGCTCCCTGCAACTGCAAAAGAACTTCTCCTCCCGGCCTGTCGTCAATTTTAATTTCATTATCATTTTGAAGATATATTTTCTTTGACGCAGAATATTCTTTTCTCTCTTTATTCTGTTTCACGGGATAAAGTGTTGCCGTTTGCAGGCTTAGATTGAAGTGATTTCCGTCCAGTGTTGTAAGTTCAAGCATTTTATCCGCATAAGAAATCATAACGTTGTCAATGCCCGAAGATAACTCGGGAAAAGCCTTTGGCAATGTTTTCCTGTTTAACTTTGCGATTGATTTCCCTTTCGAAGCGGAAAAAATACTTAACAGGTTTTCACCGTAAAATATCAAACTGTCTCCTTTGACACCGAACAATTTGCAATGCTCTCCTAAATTGAAACGCCGGATTTTTTCGCCTGACGCAGCATCCAGAACATGCACCCTCGAATATTCTCCTGGTCCGGATACTTTACTCCCGCCGGTCAGAATATAATCTATAACATAGACTTTCCCGTCTGCCGACATCATCCCGTCGACTCCTGCCGGATGGCCGAAGCCAAAGAACATCGGGTTCAGAATGAAAAAAGTTATTAACCATAAAAATATTATTCCGTAAAAAAGAACTCCTGACAAAAACTTGGATGTATCCGTGTAAAAGAAAATATATTTTCGTTTTACAAAATAAAAAATGATGAGCAGCACAACCAGCACACCCAAATTAATATACCAGTAAGAAAAAAAGTAATCCAGAACTGAATTGTAACTCATTTTAT
>PMIW01000074.1 GCA_003158365.1 Ignavibacteriota bacterium
TGTAAAAATAAATTCCGCTCGGCAGATTGCTCCCATCAAATGTAACTTCATATGTTCCCGGCGATTGTTTTTCGTTAACAAGAGTTGAAACTAATTTCCCCGTCGCATCATAAACCACCATCTTTACATTCGCCAATTTAGATATCTGATAATTAATTTTTGTATTCGGATTAAAGGGATTGGGATAGTTTTGAAATAATGAATAGGATGTTGGTAATTCATAATTAATTTTATTTATGTTTGTAATAATTGTGTCACCATATAATACTCCATTAATAAATGCTCCTTCCAAAGTTTTGAAAGCTATGCCATAAGAATCTGATTCCATAGAAAATATTATTCCCAAATTGAAACCATAAAAAACTGATGTTGAAACAAAAGAAGTATTTCTATTGAATACTTTCGATTTAACCATATTTCCAAAAATATTGAATAAGCTTGTGTCAACACAAATATGCCGGGATACATAATTATCACAGACATATGTTGTATCCTTTAATTTAGCACGCATGCTATCAATTATACTTTCATTCAAACTATAAGGACAATTGCCATATGTTGTACATTCATAAATATTAGCTGTTGCTGAATCGCAGCGCAGTATACCACTTATATATCCCGGAAATGAACCGTTTATTATATAATATCTCTTAGAATTTATTATAGAGTCTTTAATGATTCTTACCTTAAAATAAGTTTGATAACCTCCTGAAGAAGTCCAATGATATTTATACACATTTCCTACAGTCAAGGGAAAATATTTTAATGCCATAGTATCTATCACTAAATTATCGTAATCTGTCAATCGGTTATATTGGCTTTTTAATGCAGTGGTAAATGTAAGAAATGCAATATTCAAAACTAAAAGTAAAATTAACTTTTTCATCGTAAATATCCTTTTCGTTTCGTTAAAGAAATTTATGCATAATCTTTGTCAAATAAAAGAGAAAGTTATATGCTGAAATAATGGTTAAGAATTATAGCAATCTTATATTTGCTTCTCTCCTTTTCCTGCAATGAGAAAATATCGCATACCTTATTGCATCCATCAGGTGGTCGTTAAATTTTATCGGCTCATCGAATAAATTTCCGTCTTTATCCTGCTTGTAGCAATATGATAAAACTTCTTTATTAATTCCGCTGTTTTCCGGGCGGCTTTTAATATTGCACGTTTTCAGATAGTCAATTCCGTCTTTTACGCTTTTATCTGCAGGAAACACGTTGAATCCTGCCCGCTTCAATTCCTCAATCCTATTGGATTCAGCTGAATCGCAATATATATAACTTCCCTTTTTAATTTGCAGGCTTTTCATTTTATTTATTAAATCAGAATTTGTCAGCCCGCATTGATATATAAGTTCAATCAGATAAAATACATTATCTTTAATATTCACTTCCACAAGTGCAGTTTGGTTATTATATCCGAAATCAAGTCCATATATTGTTTCATCAAAGCATAAAGGATACGCATTTAATATTTCAAACGGTTTATAAATAACATTCTTCAGCACTCCCCATTCACCGAGAGCATATATATTATAGTATTCTTCATCCTGCTCTTTCAAATTATTAAGTACATTTATATATTCATCATCAATGTGTTCATTATCCTTATATGTGGTTTTGAGTTTAAATGAATCCTTAAAATGTTTTGTATTCAGCCAGTGAAAAGAATTGACAGGATTGTAAGTTAAAATTATCTGCTTATAATTTTTAGTTCTGCCCCTCAGCCTTAAATCGAGTTGGTTAAAATCCGCATAGTCAAGCTCAGTCGCCTCTTCAATCCATATCGAAGTTATACCGAAAATAGATTTCAGCTTTTCCCTGTCATCGAGTCCTGCAGATAAAAATTCATTGCCGTTATAAAGCGAACACATCCTTAAATCCGCATCGTTTATTTTGAAATGCTCACTAAGACCCGAAGAATATAATAAAGATTTTATTAATCCGAATTGCGAATGCCTTATTGTCCTTGCAACTTTCCTTACAAGCAGTATCCTGTGCCTCTCTTCCAGCATTGACCGCAAAATAAACTTCTGTGCCGAAAAGAAGCTTTTCCCCGAACCGGCACCGCCGTATAAATGCAAATACCTGTTCTTATTATCGAGCAAGTGCCTGTAAATTTTATTTACAGGCATTAAATTGACATTGAAACCGGATTTCCCGTTTTCATTCCTGCAGAACATTTCGCTCACCTGCATGTGACGTCCTACTTTTCTATCTCTCTGACCTCATTATCCAAACATAAATTTATATCGATTATTTTTTTCTTTTCATTTGATTTTTTATATTCCGATGCCCCGAACTGGAACCTGCTTTTCATGTAAAATATCCATAATGGGAAAAAATGCTTCTTGGTTTCATCTTTGTAAATTTCAAATGCAATTTTTTCCCAGAATAAAAAAGATTTCCTCAGGGATTTCTTAACTTTCTCAACCTGCAAATTATTGTTGTTATTTTTGTCAATATCTGTTGCAAACCTCTCGATATCCCTGAAATCATAATCCACAAATGAATATTCCGAATATCCCTTTTCAATATGCCTGCAAAAATCATCTATGATTTTCACTTTATCATCTTCAGCTTGTCTTTTATTTGATTTTTTCATTTTAATATTTTTAGAACAAAAATACTGTTAATGATTTTTAATTTTTATTATATTGACAAATGATATAAAAGATTATTATTTCAGACACATAATGCGTTAAATTATTATGCAATATTTAATGATTTGATATTTTCCAATTAAATGCATAAAATTGCTCAGAGGGAAAAATAAAGACGTGCCTGTAAAAATTATTAATATATTGCTGTCTCTGATAATAATTATATTACTCATTATGGATGGGATGGTAGTATATGATTTATTTACCGAAGAAACCGATATGCTTTATGAGATAGGTATGATTGTTATTAGTATAATAGTTTTCCTCGCAATCGGAGTTTACATCAATCAGCGTAAAAAATTCAAAAGTACCGTAATCGATTAGTTAAATACTTATTCCAAAATACTTCAATAGATTCTCGTTAAATTCTTTTTCACTGCGTACAGGCTTTTCATCTTTATTTCTGCCTTTTTTTATAACCAGTTTATCGTTTACGAGCGTAACCCTACCCCAGTCGTTTGCAATTGAGCATAATTTATTTTTCGTAAAATGTGATTTGGGAGATGTCTGAGTATATTCACAAGCTTCGGTATAATCTGATAATTTTCTTACATCTTTTGAAAATAAATATTTTGGAGTGAACAAAACACCATCTTCTGACCTTAGTAATTTAAAATGTTTTTCATTTTCTTTTACAATCTGGAAAAACCCTCCGTCATCTTCAAATACAAAATCGGGATTGAACTGAACCGGCTCTATAAAACTGTCGCCAAACCCGACATCTGCCAGATATTCTTCCCCGTCTATGTTAACAAGCAAAGTCATGTGGTCAAATTCATCTCCCGGCACCTCATCATCATTGTATACTCTTGCCGAAAGCATTTTCACATCAAATCCGATTTCTTTTAACAGCTCAAAGAAAAGGCTGTTCAATTCGTAACAGAAACCTCCCCTTTTATTGTTGAGTATTTTTTCTTCAATAAGGTTGATATCGAGAATAATTTTTTTGCCTCTATGTATGTCAAGGTTTTCGAATGGAATAGAATAAAGATGTTTCCTGTGTAATGTCTTTAGTGTTTCATAATTGACTTCGGGTTTTTCTGAATACCCGATTCTTTCAAGGTAGTTTTTATAATTCATAATTTCTTTTTAATTAACTAATATTTTAAAAATATCTCCCCCCGTTAACTAAAAACTATGCTGCGGATTTCTCCGCAGCATTGTAAATTATTTGCCTATTTGGTCTTAATGCTGTCCTGCAGCTCCCTGGCTCTTTGCAATATATACTGTGCAGCCTGAACCTCGTATGAACCGGGCTTCTCGGAAGTCAATACATCATTGGCTTCTTTTTCGATTCCCGTAATCATACTTTTAAATTTCTCCCTGGCTCCGGCATTATAGTAAATCTCGGCAACCTGATAGTGCATCCTGAAATCCATTGCAACTTTTGATGTCGGGAAGTTTTCTTCCATCTTGTCGAGGGTTTTAATTGCCATTTCGTTATTTCTCTGAGCCGTCATATAGTAATTCGCTAAAGACATGTATACAATACGATAGCTGTAGTTTACGACTCTTTCCTGATTTTCTTCCAGGAATATTTTCGGGTCATTAAACCCTTTAATTATAAATCCTCTCTGGAATTCTTTATTCGGATTGACATTTTCACCAAGCAGCGCATTTGATGTTAAATTTACGTTCACATTTTCCCCTTTGTCGAATTTCTCGGGTGTCAGCCTGTAAGCCAGTCCTTCGAGCTGCAGATAATCATCAAGCCCGATTCTGCTACCTGCATCACAGGTAGCTGCAAAATAAATCGGCCTTTGCCATTTATTCTGTTCAACTATATCCTTGATTAATAAATCCTGGGCACGCACGCCTTTTACTTTTGAATCACCGAGCGTGGCATTCATAAGGAACGAAATTTTACCCTGTTTTGTAATTGCCGTGTCCTTTATTCCGAATTCATCATATACATTTTTCGGAACGGGCAGTTCAATTACCCTTGGCTTCCATTCAGTCGGCTGAAGTCTATCGAGCTGGTCATCGGTGTAGCTCATCGCCACTTTCTGCGAACCGTATGGTGTCGTATTTTTCAGTTGCTTCGGATACCAGTTTGTATTAATCAAGCTTAAATTTGCTACTCTTACATCACGTCTTACACCCTCGACANNGGCGCACAGCTTTGTAAAATGTTATAAGCATATTGCCATGGAATCCAGTTTTTTGACCTGTCGTGTTCATTATAATTTACTCTCAGCATATTTAAAGGAACAAATACTATTGCAAAAAGCAATACTCCCATTGCCGGAATTTTTGCGGAGGATTCTTTAAACCTCTCCTGAATTTCATCTATAATCCCCCTTACACCAAGAGCAATGAAAATTGAAAATATAAAAAAGCTTCCTGCATAGAAGTAATCCCTTTCACGCGGCTGCACCTGCTGCTGGTCCTGATAAAAACATATGAAGTATCCCATAAAAATAAACACGGCAAAAAATACAGTTGCCATCTTCCAATCCCTACGGAAATGATAGAATATTCCAAGCATCCCAAGCAGGAATGGTATTGCAAACAGTTTCTTTAAATCCGCCCCTTTATCCTGCTGCCATCCTTCTCTTCCTATGTAATTCCAGAATAAATACCTGTTATACTGATGATTAATCTGCCATTTCAATAAATAGTCAAGGTCGCTTGAATAGTTCTGCCAGATTTGCCTGTGCTGAGGCTCCGATGAATATCTTCTTTTCCACGTCGGAAAATCACCGTATTGCTCTCGGCTTAAATAAGATACGAGTGTTGAGAAATCTTTAGGCTCATCTTCATTCATCGGTGTCTGCTTGTTTGCACGGATTATTATCATTGAATAAGTGGTAATGCCCAGTATTACAAAAAACAAACATGAGAAGACCAGGTTTATCATAGGTCTTTTATTTTTCTGCGACCAGTATATCAGAATACCAATTGTAATGAATACTACTAAAAATAAAAATGAATCAACAAATAAACTATTTCCGGATAACGAAGAAATGACGAGAGGCAAATATTTTACTACACCGGGGTAAACAACAAAGTTTAACCCTATACCCACTGCAAATGGTAAATATAATGAACTCCTGTGAATAACTTTTTTGCGAAAAATAAAAACAAATACTATCGTTACAACAAGTAAAATTATTTTAAAAGTCGAATCAAAAGATTTAAATTCTGCGGGAGTAGGAGGCGTGTTTGAAGTCTGAGTACCCCACATAAAAAATGCAACTACAATTAATGCAATTAAATTATATATCAGAATCTTGCCGGATTCCTTTGCAACTTCTTCGTTGAGCGTA
This sequence comes from Ignavibacteriota bacterium, assembly GCA_003158365.1. Taxonomy (GTDB): domain Bacteria; phylum Bacteroidota; class Ignavibacteria; order Tepidaquicellales; family Tepidaquicellaceae; genus FEN-1279. Next base: position 5,936 of record PMIW01000074.1, read on the forward strand.
TATTTTCTCATTACAAACAATACACCAAAAGGAACTGCTGCGAGAACAGACATTAAATGAACTCCGGGCGATAAACCGATTATAAAAGCTACAAGCATTAGATATTTCTCGTTCCCAGGCTCATCTGCTTTTTCCCACCAGACCATCATTAACCAAACCATCAGTGTAAAAAGGAATGTACTGAATCCGAATACGTTTGACTCTGTACCGTTAAACCAGAATGTATCGGAAAATGCAAGTGAAAAAGCTCCAATCGCAGCCGAAATATATGTTACTATATAACTAAAATTCGATTGCTCCTGTTTGCTTTTATAGTTATTTATCAGCCTCACTGCTACCAGGTATAAAAACAAAACCGAAAATGCACTTGTGATAACTGTAAGAGAATTCACCCTGAACCCCGTGTTCTCGGCAAATGGAATGAGTGACGTGACTTTATTTACAAGAATAAACAGTGGTGCTCCCGGCGGATGTGTTACCTGCAGAAAATACGAAGCTGCTGAAAGCTCTCCGCAATCCCAGAACGATACTGACGGCTGAACTGTGGAAAACAAAACAAATACAGCTACCAGGTAAACAAATAATCCGATAAGTCTATGAATGAGTTTATAATTCATTTTTTTAAAATTCCCCTTGTACTTTTTTCTATAAATTTTATAATTTCGTTAATTTCTTCCGTTAATTTAAAATCCGATTTTACCTTTTCCAAGGCATCTTTGAAGTTTAATCCCGAGTCATATATCATCCTGTAAACATCTTTTATATTTTGAATTACTTCTGTTGAAAATCCGTTTCTTCTCAAACCTACTAAATTCAATCCCCTGTACCTTATGGGTAATCTCCCTGCAAGTATGTAAGGCGGAATGTCTTTGTGAATTTTTGTGCTCGACTCCACCATCACAAATTTTCCGACTTTGCTGAACTGATGAATACCTACAAGCCCTCCTATATTCGAATAATCCCCTATCTCTACATGNNGTGAACGTGATTCATTATATAGCAGTTCTTTCCTATTATTGTTTTTAATGTGTGTTTCGTTCCCCTGCAGACTGTTGACTGACCTTTTATTATTGTGCCGTCACCTACTTCAGTAGTGCTGTCCTCAAAATTATAAGAAACTGAGTTCGGCCATACACTCACTGAAGATGCGTGCAGAATCTTTACATCATTTCCTATCCTTGAACCGTTCCCGATAAATGCGGAGGGACCAATTTCCACATTATNNTACAGAGTTACCAATTTTAGAACCCTTATGTATTACTACATGATGACCTAAAGTACAGCCATCACCTATTTCAACATCATCTTCGATAACGCTGAATTCCCTGATTCTCGAATTCTTTCCTATTTTCGCTTTAGGACTAATGGATACCATTGACATAACTAATCTGCCTGACAATCATTAATAAAAACTGTAAATTACGCAATTTTTAGTTAAAAAATAGTGAAGATTTTTATTCCAAATCCGGGTATGAATAATTTTGAAAAACAAATATTAATAATCATCTGAAAAAATTGATTTACTAATAATTTTTTTTTGAGAAATAAATTAGGATTTAATAAGATAATAATATAATTTAATTTTGTACTTATGAAATATCTTAACGAATATTTTACTTTAAAAAAACTTTATAATTTCAAATCGGAAAAAATCAACGTTGATGATTGCGGAATAAGTATTTATAATATTCCTTTTCTTTCCGATATTAACAACCGCTTCCCGGATAAATCTTACTGTTCCGGTATTTCAGAATACAACAAAGAATTTATTAGAAAAATTTCAGGAATTCAGAACTGTGATTGCAGCGAATCGTTAAAAATATTTGACATAATAGACTCGGAAGTACGGCAGAATAATAAATTTATTTATCCGGTTTATAAAAAAAATGACGGTATAAAATCCGATTCGGTCATAGTCCTATTGCACGGATTAAACGAAAAAAACTGGGATAAATATCACNNATTGCGGAAACTTCGTTTGTCAATGCCGCAATAAGCACAAGACTGCAGTTTAAACCCGATACATTTTTCTGGTCCGGACTCAGGACTTATTTTGATTTGATAAAATTATTTACCCAGATAAAATCAGGTAATCACCCCTGCATAAATAATGATGCCTCGATTGATTTTTTCTCCTATTCTATAGGAGCTTTTGTTACCGAGATTATGGTGATGAATAATTACAATAAATGGCTTTCTGATACAAAAGCATTTTTGTTTTGCGGAGGACCAACAATGAGCGGAATGTATGCAACCTCGAAGTATATTTATGACAGCGAAACATATAAATCAATGACTAATTTTTATGTGCATAATTTTGAAACGGAAGTGTCTAAAAATAAAGCAATGAGCCGATACTTCAACAATCCGGTTGATGCGGCAATGGATTTTAAAAGCATGCTTACTATAGACATGATGAAAGATTATAGGGATAATTAATTGATGAGTTT
>PMIW01000025.1 GCA_003158365.1 Ignavibacteriota bacterium
TAATTTTATACTTCCCTCTAAATATGTTACTGCGTGACCTGCAATTTCGACCCTGTCATTAATAAGTTTACAGTTTAATTTACCCTGCCTTTTGGACAGCTGCATTGCGGATAATTCCTTTTTCCCGAGTTTTACAGCCCAGTACGGGGTCAATGTCGTATGCGCCGAACCCGTTACGGGGTCTTCATTTACACCGACTTCAGGTGCAAAAAATCTCGATACAAAATCAACATTATCGCCTTTAGCTGTTATGATAACTCCTCTTGCTTTTGATTTCATGATTAAATCAAAATCAGGATGGATTTCCTCAATTTCTTTTTGCGTCTGATAGACAAACAAATAATCTGTTTTTCCTTTAAAAGCTTCGACAGGTTTTTTTCCGATTGCATTCACTAATCCTTCCGGTGCTTCTATTTTTTTAACCACATCAACCGGAAAATTGAGTACCAGTTTATCGTCTGACTTACTTACCCTTAATTCCCCGCTTCGCGAATGAAATATTATTTTATCCCTGTTATAATCCAGGTGATTGAAGAGTACGTGCGATGCGGCAAGAGTTGCATGTCCGCACAAATCTACTTCGGCAACGGGAGTAAACCACCTGAGTTCAAAGTCACTGCCGTTTATTACAAAGAAAGCGGTTTCGGCAAGATTATTTTCGAATGCAATATTCTGCATTGCTTCATCCGGGAGCCAGTCATCCAGTGGGCATACCCCAGCGGGGTTTCCCCCGAATAGTTTATCCGTGAAAGCATCTACCTGATAAAATTTTATTCTCATTTTACTACTTTATTAATTTTAACCAAATTCAATTTACAATATATTTTTAAATTAAAAAATCCCCATCAACAATAAACAATTTAGCTCCTTTTTCAGATAAAACAAAATGAGAATTTGAGCTTTCGGAAAGAATTACCGATTTTCCTTTTTCAAGATTCAATGATGTTCCATCCTTTAATCTAATTGTAATTTCACCTTCGATACAATAAATAATGTGTCCTTTTTCGCACCAGTGATCGGCAGTATAATCTTCCGAATGTTCAACGATTCTCATCCTTATTCCTTCGAGCGAAATTGTACGCCAGTGAGAAACACCTTTCTCTCCATTGAAAATTTCTTTTGGGACTGAATTCCAATCAATAAGCATTAACGGAATATTTTTTTTCATAATATGTGGATAAGGTTTTTAAAAATTTTCATTCCGGTCAGATATAAACCATAAAAAGCATTCATATTTAATACATTATTTATTAGAATCATACATGAGGATTTTATAATCAAATAATTATATTTGTACTAATATATAAACGAATAAAGGTATTTATAGTTGCATTATAATTTGAGGGAAATATTTTTAACACAATGGAAGAATTACCGGCATGCTATTTTCGGGATAGCATGCCGGGTAGATGATTATTTTATTGCAATTTAAACCTGAAAGGGATGGATAGCTTAGTATCTACAGGTTTATTATTTAACATACCCGGAATCCAATCGGACATCAGGCTAATAACCCTTATTGCTTCTTTTTCGAATTCCGGATTTTCACTTAAGGCCTCTTTATCAGGTTGACTTTTGGCAACCGTAATATTTTCTATTTTACCTGTTTTTCTTACAATAAAATCTATTGCTACTGTACCTTCAATTTTGTTTTTCCTGCATTCTTCGGGATATTTTACATTTGAGATAATAAATTGCTGCAATGCTTTAACACCTCCGACATATTCCGGCATAATATCAAGATTTGTATAGACGGAATCTTTCGCATCGAATGAAAAAGTCTTCAGCGTTGAATCATTCATTCCGAACGTAACAAGAAGAAATAAAGCAACGGGTAAAATCAGGAAATACTTCAGAGAAGAGTTTATATTTGATTTTTCCTGAAACATCATTGAAAATCTCCTTTTGATTAATGATTTGTGAATATTGTTTGTTAAATCGTTTACCTGAATTCCCAGCGACATTGAAAGCAGAAGTTCCTGGTAATTGAACCTGTCAATTCCTTTAAGCAACACGCCTTCATCTGCAAGATATTCATGTATAGATTTTAGCGACCTGCGATACAGCCATGTAAATGGATTAAACCATTGCAAAATAGTAAGAATTTCCAGGATGAGTAAATCAAAACTATGCAACTGTTTTATATGAACAGATTCGTGTATAATTATTTTTTCAGTATCCTGTTCATTAAATTTACTATTAAGGAATATTAATCCAAAGAAGGAAAAAGGAGCATAGTTGGAGTCTGTTAAGATAACTTTTAATCCTTCCTTTTTTGAAATCCCGTACCGTCTGATTAATCTCAGAAGCTGAAATATCTGAATAAGAAATCTTATGATAAAAATTGCGACACCCGTCAAATAAACCACAGTAATAATCTGGAACACGGAAAGATTGGAGGTATATATACTTTGTATTTCCCCGGGTTTGACGGTCATAGTCTGCATTATTATGGAAGTTGATATCTTGCTGAAATCAGTCACAGCCGAAAATCGAAAAGAGGTTAAAACAAAGATAAAAAAACAGATGAAATAAGATACAACCTGTTCACAGTAAAGAATGTATCTTTGCTCATGAAAAGCCACCAGACGATATATAGCGCCCCCAGGCAGAAGAAAGAGCGGGCTAAATAAATTAATATGTTTTCCATTTATTTTTTCTCCGATTTTTTCTTTTTAATTTCCTTTTCCATTATAGTTTTTAATTCTTCAAGTTCCGCAACAGATAGTTTGTTTTCATTCGTGAAAAAAGAGACTAAGTGCTTGTATGAATTCCCGAAATAGCTCTTCATAAATGCCCCCATATAATGTTTCGTGTATTCGGTTTTGCTGACAAGAGGATAGTACTCAAATGTCTTTCCGAAATCGGTATGCCCGATGAATCCCTTTCTTTCCAGTATACGAATAATTGTGGAGACCGTATTATAGGCAGGCCTGGTTTTGCCGGGAAGTTTGTCGATAAAGTCCTTCACGAATCCTTTACCGAGCTCCCAGAGGACCTGCATTACCTGCTCTTC
>PMIW01000246.1 GCA_003158365.1 Ignavibacteriota bacterium
AAACAATGTATCATTGCCACGAATGTGCCGGAACACTGGACAGCACAGATTTGGATGGTGACAGTTCTATGACAGTTCTCGATATCGATGAAATATTAAATAAATCTTTTCCTATTTAGAAATCCAAAGTCATCTTAGTCTTCAATGTTTTAGTAACAATTATTTACAAAATTATTATTTTTCTTCCAATTTTTCTTTAAAATATTTTGTTATATTAATATAGTACTTAAAAGACAAAATTTTTAATTAATTATATGAAAACAAGAATACTTTTAGTAATATTAATAGCAACCGTTTATATCTTTAGTTTTTTATTCCGGTCTGATATTAACGCACAGGTATTAAGCAGTGCAGATTCATCGGGGTTTTTCAGACCACACGATTTGAATCCTGATATTATTGTAAATAAGATTTTTACTAATCCGAATCTCTACAAATCTTACGCAAGTGTTTTGTTTACGAATGTAAACATCTCCCAGAATTCCGCACCGCAGAATGAACCATCAGTAAGGATAAGCCGCAAGAGTACGAACAGAGTCGTTGCCGCCTGGCGTGATTTCCGATATGGTCCAATTATTGACCCTGGACCAAACAGGCGTGTTGGTTACAGTTATTCGGTCGATAGCGGCGCTACCTGGTCAGTTTCTGCAATTCTTGATTCAACACTTGTAGGTGGTGAACCAAGAAACAGTGACGCGGTTCTTGGTGTTGATTCTGCAGGCAATTTTTATATTGGTGTAATCGCACTTAATGTAAGTAATTCAAATGGTATGATTGTTGTATATAAATCTACCGATGGCGGTGTTACTTTTCCTTTTGCATATACTGCAGCTTCCAGCAGCGGAACCGGTGAAGATAAAGAGTATATAACAACAGACCTTGTTCCCGGCAGTCCTTTTTATAATACAATTTATTTTACGTGGACAAGATTTACTTCAGGTCAGAGAATATTGTGCATTAAATCTACAAACGGAGGGGTTAATTGGTCAACACCCTCTAACGTGAGCGAAGCAACATTCGGAGTGCAGGGTTCCGACCCCGCAATAAGTACAAACGGTCAGATAAATGTGGTCTGGCTTGCTAATAATGGTTCATCTTCATCAATCTATTATGATAAATCGACAGACGGTGGTACAACATTCGGAACCGATATTGTAATTTCGACCGGAACATCACCTACGTTACCGAATGGCGCCCCGACATTTCCCTCGATTGCAGCTGATATCTCAGGCGGTCCCAGGAATGGATATCTATATACTGTTTTCAGTGATTCAAGAAACGGTGATCCTGATATTTTTCTTTGCAGGTCAACAAATAACGGCAGTAACTGGTCAGCACCTGTAAGAGTTAATAATGATGCTGTAAGTAATGGTAAACTGCAGTACTGGCCCTGGATTGGCGTGAATGATAACGGAAATATTGCGATAGTCTGGATGGATACGAGAAATACTGCAGATAATACAATTATAGAAGCATACCTCGCAAGGTCTTTTGACGGAGGGTTAACATTTACTAATGAACTTTTAAGTACTCAGCCCTCTCCGACAAGCGTTCCCGGAACTAATGTCCGTTTCGGTGATTATATTTGTATTGATTACTGGAAAAATAAAATCGTACCTGTCTGGACTGATGAAAGAGCAGGCGGATATAATATGGATATCTACACGGCAGTAATTAATACTGTTGTTGGTGTCGAACCTGTTACAAAAAATGTTCCCGATGTGTATAAACTTTATCAGAATTATCCTAACCCGTTTAATCCTACTACTAATATAAAATACCAGATAAAAAACAGCGGATATATATCTTTAAAAGTTTTTGATATTCTCGGTAAAGAAATTGCAGCACTGGTTAATGAGAAGCTGTCACCCGGAACTTATGAGATAACATTTGACGGAAGCAATTTATCATCGGGTATTTATTTTTATAAGATTGAAACAGAAGGTTTTTCGGAAGTTAAGAAATTTATTTTACTAAAGTAAAATATTCAACCCCGTAGACCACTTAGTCGGCTCAGTGTTCTCCGCTGCTGAAAACATTTATAAATTTTACTACAAAAACATATAATTTTTACTATACTATTTCGGATTCAATCTTATTATTGTTGTACTGAAGAAAGGGTATTAAGTAATTAATTGAAGAAGAAAAGTCAGAGACTTAAAGCTATTAATCAGTAAAAAGACTGAAAAACAAAAGAGAGCAGAAAGACCCGTTGCTTAAGTAATTGAGCAGCGGGTTTTCTGTTTATACTCAATACATGGAAAAGAAAGGATTGTTCAGTCTCTCATCCATTGTTCTCTGGTAAAATTCCTTTTTATCCGGTACGTTTTCCATCAGGTAGCCGTAATATTTTTTATAATATTCTTTCATTGCAGCTTTATCGGTTTTACCCTTTATTTTTTCTTCCATTGCATATTCATTTGCAAGGGGCTCGATAACGTAATATTCAAGCGCGCGAACCCTGTCATCGGGCTGGTAAGTGTTCACTGAACCGCAGCTTTCGCATTTCAGGTTTATAGCCATAAAGGAATAAACATTTATCGGTAGTTCAGCACCGCACTGCGTGCAGCGGTGAAGCTTCTTTTCGTCTATATGGGCTTTTACGTTTTCCAGAATTTTCCTCGCTGTCCGGGCATAAGATTTTATTTCGTATCTTTCGAATTCGTCCTGAATCCATTGCTGGAAAATACCCCTTTTTGGCTCCTGCTCCTTCAAAAGGCTGTTAGCATTTACTTTTAAAATTTCCAGCCTCATCTTGCTCCATCCTTCGTCAGCTTTTGCACTCAGCTGGGTTACGGTCTGATATTTTAACCCGTTTAGAATGTTTATAATAACGATAGTATCATACTGCACGCCGTCTATAATTTCCTGCATGGGACCTTCGGCGCTGTCTAAAACTTCATAGAACCTGTCTCTTAATTTATTGAGATATGAATCCCATCTTTCTATCAATTCCTGTGACATAATTTATAATCCTTTCGCTTCAAAAAGTTTACTTCCGCAGAAAAGACAACTGTCGTACTGCATTTCCTCCAGCCTCGGGGCTCCGCAGTTTTTGCATGTCATTGTCTTTTGTCTCTCGCCCTGCATTCCGGTTGAGTATTTCTGTGTTCCAGTCTGTGCATTTTTGAAAATATCACCGAGTCCCGTGAATGGTTTTATCTTCTGGTAATACTCCTTAACCTTTGCATCCATATTGAAATTTCCGATTGCTCCTGCCAGCAGTGGTGAAGAAGACTGCAGGATTCTGTATTTTTCGATTATCTTTTCGAACACTCCGCGAAGCTCGATAGGGAAAGCACCGCGTGTTATTTTCATTTCCGATTTCAAAAGAAATTCCTTGTTTTCATTGCTGAGCGGAGAAACTCCGTATGTATTCAGGAATCCGTTCCAGTTTTCGTCTCCGCCTTTTTCCGAGCGCCATGCTTTCTGGAATGCCTGGTCTATTTCGTTGTTGAACTCTTTTACAAGTTTGTTTTCATCCATATTAATTGAATTATGATTTTAAATCATCAGAAAAAATGTTCTAAATCTTAAGAATTTTATGAATATTACAAATCTTAGAAATCTATATCTGTATGTGCACTGCCCGGAGCCATGCTTTCATATTTTATTTTATACTGGTTCATCAGAGTCTGCATCTGCATAGCCAGCGAAAAATCCGCCATCATTTTTGTGTTCCAGTAAGAACTGATATTTGTATAATCCGTTACAGTCAGTCCGAAATCCTTCAGTACGTCCTGCGCATCGCGTCCCTGCTTGCCAAGCACGTCCTGTGCAACCATAAGCTCAATCCACTGTTCGAATGAATATGATTCGGCATTAATCTGGTCGCTGCCGCCAAGATTCCCGACTGCTTTTTCGGTGAAGGCCTTACCGTAAATTGTTGAAATGGTGAAGGATGTGTCGTTTCTCATGCGTGTGAGCCATTCGTTGTTTACACGGTCCCATTTCGGAGCATCCACTCCGAGTAATTTTAAGATTTCATCTGTTTGTGCTCCGCCTGCGAGTTTCGCATTCGCACCTGCCCATTGCTCTATTGTGACTCCCTCGACGGGGTCAAGTAAAGAATTGCCCATAGTTTTGGTTTTTTAGTTTTTAAATTGTAGGTTAATATACAAAAAATATTTTTAATATTACAGATTATTTTCATAATTTACGCCATTTATATCGGAATATTGTGGTACTATTATTATTGCGATTTGCTTATTTTAAATTAAAAATAATCTTGTGAGGATAGCAAATGTCTCTGCCGGATAAATGGATAAATACAATTTTTAAAATTGCTACGGGGAAACCGATAATCAGAAATGCAATGACACCCGTTGGCGCCATTTTATTCTTAAGTTTTGTAACAGGGCTTATATTTTTTTCTCTCTGTATCGACGGTGCTTTGGAGTTAAAACCTTTCATTGCTTTTCCGGTCGATTTGATTTTAGGTCTGTTTTTTTTATTTTCCGGAATAACACTGACAGCTTATTGTATTTTTTATTTTATAAAATCAGGAGGAACACCGGTTCCGCTGAACCCCCCTAAAAAATTAATTACTGACGGTCCGTATGGTATATCGAGGAATCCGATGCTGACAGGTCTTTTTCTTCTGTTGTTCGGGTTCGGCTTTATCCGCAATTCCGTAACTTTAACATTTATAGTTACCCCGTTTTTCATAATTTTAAATTATATCGAAATTAAAAAAATTGAAGAACCCGAAATAGAAAAAAGATTTGGTAAAGATTATATAGAGTTCAGAAAAAAAACACCAATGTTCATCCCGAAATATGAGAAGAAGAAACCGGAATAAATTATTCCGGCCTCTTTTCAAATTTTACGACGGTATTGTAAACCGGCTTTACACTCATAAGGTAATCATAAACAGCTCCAAGGTCTTCCTCACTCATTCCTGCGAAAAAAGTCCACGGCATTATTGTATTGAATCCGCCTTCTTTCACTTCCGGTGCTGCATATTCAGGTTGCAGGAATGATTTAAATTTTTTAATGAACTGCTCTTTTGTCCAATCCCCGATACCTGTCGGCCTGTGCGGCGTAATGTTCGCGGGTCTGACAATTACACCTCCGGGAAGTTTAAATTCCTGTCCGCCTGCAAGATACTTATCCATTTTGAACTCACCTTTTTCCTGTTGAGTATGGCAGTCGTTGCATCCTGCAGCATTAACAAGATATTTTCCGTATTCAACATTGTTAGTTTTGTCGGGTAAAGGCTGCAAATCGTTTTTCTGAGGAATTGTCCTCATTATCAGGTTCATCGGAAAAGACGGTTTGGATGCAGCAACATTATTTTCAATTGGCTGAAGGGTTCTTAAATATGCGATGATAGCATGTATGTCATTCTTATCCATTTTACCGTATGCAAGAAAAGGCATCAGCGGAAAAATGGGATCATCATTTTTATCCACGCCTTCCGTTATTGCCCTGAAAATTTCTCCGTCTGTCCAGCTGCTTAAATTTGCAGGTGTAATATTTTTCGCGTAAAATGTTCCGGGCAGTCCGAAATCTTCTGTGAATGCAAATCCTCCCTGACCAAGTGTTCCGGGAATAAGCGGACCTGTATATCTTGAGTAATCGCGGGATGAATGGCAGTCGGCGCAGGTACATACATTATTAAAAAGATATTCACCTCTTTTTACAAGTTCCGGAGTCGTATTTATTTTTATATCCTGAGCCGGCGAAACTTTCGGATATGCTTTCAGGATGTAAAGATAACCTGCAAGGGCGCCAATGAAGAGTAAAACTATTATGAGACTAAAAATCCTTACAATTTTTTTCATGTTAAACCTTTTTATTTTGTTCTCCAATGTTTTTAGAAACTATGAACAATAAAAAAAAGTTTCAAATATTATGATATAAAAATTATACTGTGAAAAAGAAAAGAATGTAAAAAAAGAGTTCCGGAACGTATCTTCCCGGAACTCTTTTTAGCAGAAAGGAAAATCTTATTTTACAAGAATCATTTTCTTTACATTTGTAAAATTATCGGATGTAATTTTATAGAAATAAACACCTGCCGCCAGATTATTGGCGTTAAAGTCAATTGAATATTTACCTGCTGATTTCATTTCATTGACTAATGTGGATATTTCCCTGCCGAGATTATCGTAAATTTTTAATGTTACAAAACTGTTTTTCGGAATTGCATATTCAATCCTTGTTGAGGGATTAAAAGGATTCGGATAATTATTGCTCAGGTATGCTTCCGTAGGTACTTCATTATTTGTACCGACACCCGTAAAAACACCAAACGCACTGTTCATAATCGACCATAAAGGATTTGTATAAGGAACGCAATCCTGCTTGTAATACCACCAGAAATAACCGCCGACATATTTTGGCGTTGTTATATTCATCCTGTAGTACCTGTTTATATATGATGTTTTACTGCTTGAATTTGATGTTCCGCATTCACCTATTCCGATTTTTGAATTCGGGAAAAGAACGTGAAGTGTATCGAATACCTGCTGCCAGTTCGGCTGAAGATTGTTGCAGTCATCTTCATAGTAAGATATAAGTACATAATCCAGACCGGTTCTCATCGATGAGCTGAGCCTTGCCCTGACCCATGTAAACATTTCATTCTGCGCGTTTTCATAACAATTCTTATTGTAATAAAGAGTCAGTTCTGTCTTTTTATCGTGCGATTTTATGATTCTGTATGCTGTGTCGATTTTTGCAACCACATCTGTGATTGTACCGCACCATTCGCCGTTCACCTCGTTACCGACTTCCCATATATCTACACTGTTGGAAAATGCATTATAATATTCATTTGTTCTGGCAACATACTGGGTTTAGTTATATGTATTCATGTAATAACTGTCAAGCAGCTCTCCCATGATAAAACTTACCGGATGTATCTGATTTATGGCTGTAACATAATCTGTTGCTGGAACATTTTCATCGAATACAATTCTTGTCGTGGGTTTCTTGCATAAATTTGATAAAGATATAACGATTGTGCTGAGATTATTTACCCCGTCAATAGTCACTCCCCAAACTCTGTTCGTATCAATTGTTGTTGAATAGGAAAGTTGTGTACTAAGAAGTACGATGAATAAGAAGGAAATTGCTTTTTGCATTACTTTAGAGCCCCCCAAAAATTTTAGAAATTTAGAAATAAATCAATGACTTGAGTAGTTACAATTGCTATGCCACAATACAAAATACAATAAAAGCTGATTTTTAAATAAAAAACAAAGATTCTCTTTTTTCAGAATAATAATTGTGAGGAATTATTTCTCACGATAGTCCACAATGCTCATCTCTAACGGACAGAGAGTGATATAATACTGGAAAGTTAAACTTTATTTTTAAAATTTTTTGTCTCAGAATGAATATTATGTTTCTCATTATGAGAGGAAAAAAATAAAAAATTTAAATTCGTAATTCTGTTTTGTTTAAAATAATATCTCTTTTATTAGATTAAATCTGATTATTGTTTCATTTTTTTTAACTTTTATGAAAGATACTATGTTAACAGTATTTAGTAAATAGGAGAGTGAACAATGAAAAAAATTCTAGTAATAGACGACGATAAATCTATCAGGGAAAGCACGCAGGAACTGCTTGAAATAGTAGGATATGAAGTAATGGTTGCAGAAGACGGAACCAGTGGAATAAAACTTGCAAAAGAATTTATACCTGATATTATAATCTGCGATATTTCAATGCCTGTACTGGATGGATATTCAGTATTCAATGAATTGAATAAAGATTCGGTTACATCTGTTATTCCTTTTATTTTTCTTACTGCAAAGGCAGAATTAACCGATTTAAAATATGGAATGCAGCTGGGTGCCGATGATTATATCAGCAAACCTTTCAGCTCAAATGAATTATTAAATTCAATCGAACTGAGACTAAAAAAAAAAGATAAGATAGTACAATTTTACGGAAACGAAAAAGAACATAAAAGTGACAACGGCCACGTAAAAAATGTTTTTGATAAGGATTCTCAGATATTATTAATGGTTGGAAACCATCCGCAGAATTTTAAAATCGGTTCTCTGGTTTATATAGAATCTCTCGAAAAATACAGCAAAGTTTTCACATCCGAAGGTAAAAAAGTTATCGTCAAGAAAATGATGAAAGAGTGGGAGGAGATTCTTCCTGCGGATTTGTTCATCAGAATTCACAGGAGTACTATAATTAATCTGGATTATGTTAAAAAATTCGAGAAATGGTTTAATTATTCTTACAGGGTATTTCTGGATAAAGTCGAAGAGCCTTTCATAGTAAGTCGCCGCAACAGCGAAAAGCTCAGGAAAAGCAGGTAGTATTAAACAACTTTTATCAAGGGAATTGTTATTATAAATTCAGTTCCTTTTCCAACCGTACTTCTTACACTGATTCTTCCGTTATGAAGTTCAACAGCTCTTTTTACTATTGCAAGACCCAGCCCCGAACCGGATACATTCCCTGTATTACTCGCTCTGAAAAACGGCTCGAACAGATTATTTACTTCTCCTTCGGGAATTCCGACTCCCTCATCTTTTACTCTGAAAATAATGAACCTGCTTGAAAAGTTCATCTTAAAGAATACAGTGCTTCCGGTGGCTGAATATTTTATGGCATTTGTAAACAGGTTTTCGATAACCTGTTTTATTAAATCCTTATCCAGCAGAACCCTGTTATTCAGATTATCAGTTTCGTATTTGAATTTATGCTTTGTTTTAAACATTATAAACGTGTGGAATTCATCTATAATTTGATTGCATAGCTGATTGATATCGACAGGTTCAAGTTTTAGCTTGTACATTCCCGCATCGGATTTACCGATAATGAGAACATCATTTAAAAGTCTTTTCATTTTCTGAATATTGTCCTGAATCCTTAAAAGATTATTCTGCTTCTGCTCTTGAGTAAGATGTTCGCTGTATTTTTCGAGTATTTCAACCGAAGTATTGATTGATGTGAGGGGTGTTCTGAACTCGTGAGATGTCATCGATATAAATCTCGAGCGCAATTCACTGAGTTCTTTTTCTTTATCGAGTGCTTTCCTGATTTCATCTTCCGCACGCTTTCTGTTTGTAATATCTTTTATAAAGAATATAATTTCGTATTTCCCTTTACCCGGTAATTTTACTGAATTTATTTCAACTATTATTTCCGAAAAGTCTTTTCTTCTTATTCTTACAGAATAATAATTTTTTATGTTTTTATCATCAGACGACCTGAAATAATTACTCTCAACTATCTCTCTGTCTTCAGGGTGAATATTATTTAAAAAAGAATCCAGCGACATGTATTCGAAATCATAATCCAGTATTTGATTAATCTGGGAATTGGTATATACCATATCACCATCCTTGAAAATAATAATCCCTTCAATTGCATTTTCAACAATTAATTTATATTGATCTTCGGAATATCTTAATGATTCTTCAATTTTCTTTCTTTCTGTAATCTCGTTTTGAAGATACATATTTGTTTTTTCAAGGTCCTGAGTCTTATCGAATATGTCGAGTTCAAGTAATTTATTGTACCTTTTATAGTAATATATTTTTTTAAAATTCGTGACAGCTACCGACATTACACCCATTATCAGCAGTGTATAGAACCACCAGGATTTCCAGAATGGAGGTGATATGTTAATTGAAACTGAAATTGGCTTTGACCATACGTCGTCGCTGTTTAAGGCTTTAACGGAAAAAATATATTTGCCCGGTTCAAGATTTGAATAGATAGCTGACCTTGTATTTTTCGTGAAATTCCATTCTTTATCAAGCCCGTCCAGTTTAAAAGCATATGTATAAAATGAAGGATTTGTAAAATCAAGCAGCGAAAAACTGAAAGAAAAAGAATTATCGGTATGATGTATGTTTATTTCTTTTTGCTCACAGATATCTTCCGCATAGTTTACTGAATTACTGGCGGTTTTAAATGAAGTTAAAATTAATGTCGAATTATTTGGTTTGTCCGCAATACTGTCGGGATAAAAATAATTGACGCCGTTTACTCCGCAAAAAAAGAATTCTCCTTTCATGTTTTTACAACCGGACTGATAGAATTCCCTTGCCTGCAATCCGTCAAAGATATTGTAAATCCTGAAATATTTTTCACGTACATCGAATTTTGTAATCCCGTTATTTGTAGCCAGCCATAAATTGTTTTTATCATCTATGAGTATGGAATTTATTACTTCATAAGCAAGCCCGTCCCTGCTCATATAATGGATAAAGCTTTCCGTATTCCTGTCGAATTCTTCAAGTCCGTTACCGGTACCAATCCATAATATTCCGGTTTTATCTTCTGCAATTGATAAGACATTGTCCGATGTTAAACTGTTTGCATTGCTTGCATCGGGCCTGTACCTGATCGTCTTATCAGTTTTCTTGTCATAGCATAATAGTCCTGTAGTATGAGTACCGACCCACATTACTCCTGATTTATCCTCAAATATTGAGGATATGTTGTCGTTATTGATGTGATTAGAATCGGCTACAGTAATTTGAAAAGTGTTGAATTTATTTGTTTTGATATCAAATGTACTTAATCCGTTATCTTCCGTTCCTATCCATAAAACCATATCTTTATCCAGAAAAAGTGTCTGGATAAAATTCGATTTCAAACTTTTGCTATTGCCCTGAGTGTGCCTGAAAATTGTAAACTTTTCTGTTTGTGTTTCAAATTTACTCATCCCGCCGCCTTCAGTTCCAATCCAGATATTTCCTNNTTTGTAACCGAATTTATAATATAATTGCTGAAGTTAATGTCAGAGTCGTGGATGTATTCATAAATTTTAACAAAATCCATATTCTTGTCGTAACATATAAGACCGTCGGTTGAAGCAAGCCAGATATTATCTTTTTCGTCAGTGCAAAGAGACCTGATTTTTTTTCCTGTTTCGGATTTCTGAATTTTTGTATTGAATGATATTAAATTAAATTTTGGTTTATTAAGGTTGTATTTTCCGAGCCCTATATTTTTGTAACCAAGCCAGAGAATATTATTGCAGTCGACAAATAATGTGTTAAGAACTCTTTCGTTAGTGATTTTCGAACTTATGTAATCATAATTAATAAATTCTGACTGGGAATTTGATTTATTAAATCTGCAAATCTTATATCCCGCATCTGTGGACATAATTAAATTGTTTTCTTTATCCTCAGTTATACAGCTGACTTTACAATTCATATCGGGATTGTCCTTTTCGAAAATATCAAACGATGTTAATGAACCGGTTTCAGCATCAAAATTATGAAAACCATGGTTTGCAGAACCAATCCATATCTTACCCGAATTATCCCTGAATATGGAATTTATAAAATTGCTATTCAGTCTGAATTTTTTAAATTCAGACTGACTGTAAGTTTGAGTACTGTTATTATTAATATCAAAACTTGTCAGCCCGTTCGGAGTTCCTATCAATAACTTTGAATTACCTGTGTATAGGATAGTATTGATTGAATCCGAGGGAGTAATGAAATATTGCGGATTTCCGTTTTTGAAATTTTTAAACTCGTTTAAAATAGTATTGAATTTATATATCCCATCACTTTTAGTTCCGAGCCAGATATTTCCTGAATCATCGGGTGATATTGAAGTAATATCATACTTCGAGTCAAAATATATTTCTGATTTACTTAATGCATAATGTGTAAAACTCTGGTTGTACCTTATGAATCTGTTCAATCCTCCGCCGTTTGTACCTATCCATAAATTGCCGGAATTGTCTTCCGTTATGCAGGTTATAAAATCGCTTGAAAGGGAAGAGCTGTCAGAGTGGTTTGAATGAAAATTTGTGAATACATAACCGTCGTATTTATTAAGTCCGTTTTCAGTACCAATCCATAAGAAACCGTACCTGTCCTGAAATATGCAGTTTACTGTATTATTTGATAGTCCGTTTTCGGATGTAAAATTATTGTACCTGAAATTTTGTGCATTTAATCCCCTGTAATTTAATAAAAACGCAAATAATAAGATGTAAACAGTAATATAACTTTTGTATATAATTTTTTTATCCATTAAGTTTTTCCACTAACTTAGTACAACAAATAAAGGTGCATATGTAGTTCAATAGATTTGCCAAAATAAAAACAATATAAAATATTTTTTATAAAGAATTTTCTGATGATATTTATTCTCAGTACTAACCGTTTATTCTTGCTGGCGACCTTTTATTGTATAGATGTTTGTAAGACGGAGGACTCTTTATATTTTTGTAATAAAAAAAACAGAAATGCAAAACACGAAAAAAATGAACTCGGAAATAGTAAAAAAACTTATAAGAATAGAAAACCTGATTAAGAAACAATCAGCGAAAAGAAAATTTAAAAAGACTCTGAAAAAAGGTTCATTTAATTTTGAAAATATACTAACTGTATATATCTGAATAATCAGCAAAACATATTGTTTATGAAACAAGAAATAAAATACAAAATCACACTTGAGAAATACACTGAATTAATCGTGAAAACCATTAATGCCGATGAAGATGATATTAAATATAAAAAAATAATCGAAGACGAAGGAATAGATATTAATGACTGGAAGAAAGCAAAGAAAGAATGGGAAGAGAAAATCAATGATCCGGACGATGAAGGCAAAATATATTCTAAATTCTTACCGTTATATCAGGCCGCGCTCGAAAAGAAATATTTCGGCAGGGTTCCCTGCTCACTTGAGGAATTTACTAAGATTCACTGTGAATTGTCCTTCAGGAATGATTCTTCTGACCCGTCAAATCCTGAAAAATACGAGAAGGTGTTGAAAGATAACGGTATTTCTTCGAATAAATGGGAAATATGCAATTCGTTCTGNNCGATTGGAATGCCGAATTACAGGAAAAAATTTTCCGAACTTGTAAGAAAGTATTCACAGATTTATAATAATACAAAATTTGGTAAAGTTAGTTAAAATAACTAAAAATGAAATTTAATAAAAAAATAATGAAATTAATAAAACTTTTTATCCTGACTTCAGTGATCATATTATTTTCAGGTAATATGATTGTATATGCGCAGGAAAATGAAGAGAATCTTGAAACTGCTTATAAATATTTGAATTCGGGAAAAACTGCGGATGCAGCTCAGGTTTTCGAAAATTATTTAAAAACCCATCCCGGAGATTTAAATATTTACCTTCAGCTTGCCTATGCATATAAACAATTAGGAAAAACTGAAGATGCAAAAGATTATTTTAATTACGTGGCGTTTAATTCCGGAGATAATAAACAAATTAAAACTGCGAATGAGGAACTCAAACTTCTTGCGTCATATAAAAATAAAAATAAGTTAATCACATCGGGTGATGATGATGAGTTGAATAAAGGTTATGCGTTTATTAACAAGGGGGACATAAATTCCGCAATACATATTTTTGAAAAATATAAATTAAAACACACCTCAGATACAAAGATATCACTTCAATTAGGATATTTGTATAATGACATTAAAGATTATAAAAATGCCCTGAAAGAATTTGAATTTGTTGAAGCTATCACAAAAAACAGGGAGGAGTTTGATAAAGCCACCCAGTCTTCTTATTACCTTAACGATATGCTGATAAACAATTCAAACAGGTCAACGGAAATTTATTTTTACAATGTCTACGATTCTTATCAGGATAATTATATCTCGAACCTGACAGGACATGTAAATTTTAAATTATGGAAAAATGCTTTTATCGGTCCGTATGCAGATGTTTATATGGATGCTAAATCCAATGAACATAAAATATTAAACGACAGATATGTCGAAGGCGGCGGGTTTTTCAAATACAGAGTGACTGATTTTCTCGGATTGGAATTAAGAACCGGATATGTGCACGAAATAGATTTTAATCGAAACAGTTTTAATTACAAACCAATTTTATATATGGGAACCAGGATTGGTAACCCGTTACCCTATTTAAATTACAATAATTCAAAAAAATCATATTTATATCTAGATTTGTTTTCTACAGGATTATATGATTACAAATTCAGAAATCTCTTCGGTCAGGTTCAGCTTAAAGAGGTTTTCAGATATTTAACAGGCGGATTTTCTTACCTCGAGTTTTACATGAGCCAGATGGCTATTGCAGACAGCAAGCAGCTCGATTACAATAATTACATTGAGACCGGTGGCGGAATTACATTTAAACCTAATTTAATGAACTTTCCGGCTTTATTCATCGAAGCAACAAATAAATCATTTTTTGTGGGACCTGACGGCAAATATTTTGACGGTCCTTTAAAAAATACTTTTCAAATTAAAGCCGGATTTTTAATCAATTTAAAAACATTATTATGATATACGATTTATTTCAAATATTACTTTGGGTTACAGTCATTTTGCTTGCTATAAGCGGCATTGATGATTTGTATCTCGATATTCTATATTGGTTTTTACGCAGGAGACACAGAAGCAAATTTCCTGATTTTTCAAAAATGTATGATAAACCGGAAAAACCAATAGCGGTAATGCTGGGTGCGTGGAAAGAATCCGGCGTAATTGGAAGAACATTGAGTTATGCAGTCGGGAATTTGAAATATAAAAATTTCAGAATCTTCGTAGGAGTTTATCCCAATGACCTGGATACAATCAGAATTGTCAGGGAAATTGCGTCAAAAGACTCCCGTGTCAAATTATGTATTAATCCGCAGGACGGACCGACTACAAAAGCCGATAATCTTAACTGCCTTTATGCTGCAATATCTGATTATGAAAAATCATTCGGTGAATTCGAAATAATAATAGTTCATGATGCCGAAGATTTTATTCATCCTTATTCTATGAAGCTTTATAATTTCCTTATCGGATATAACGGGTATCATGGTATTCAAATTCCTGTCGTTCCGATTAAAAGCAAACTTGGAAAATTGTTTCACAGGACATATTGCGATGCATTTGCTGAAATTCACACCAAGGATATGATAGTCAGGCAGGGTATGGGTACATTCATTCCTTTCTCGGGAACAGGAATGGGTTTTCACCGCAAAGCAATGTACCATCTGGAAAAATTTTATGATAAGGCAAAAAAGAATAATACGGAAGAAATTTCGGACTATGAATATAAAGACCAATTCGGGAAAAAGGTCGAAATGAGCGAAGTATATTTTAACAATGTTGAAAGTGAATCAAATGTAACATTAATAAACAATAAAACGAATTATCAGGATGACCCGTTTAATGGTTTAAATATTATCAGAGGGAATTATAAAACACCGAGTAAAACACTGGTAAGAAGATTTACATTTGCTTTTATGCTGACACTTTTCTCATCGATCAGTTATTTAATTTATTTGGGCAGCGGTGAAATCGGAGGTCCAAATACAGCAAGTATTTACGGCGGTTTTATAGTTCAGAATGCTTTTGCTTCCGATAAAAACTCAACCGGATTTATGAATCAGCAATCATTAACTGAAAACAACGATAACATAAAGGACGGGTATATCGATATCAAATATAATGCTGCTTACATTCCGATAAAGGACGGGATTTACGGAATACAGGAATCTACATGGGGATGCAAGGAAGCAGCGGAAGAACGGCTGAATCTTATTCTGACATATCCTTCTCTTAGGGATATGAACGGATACGTTTCAGAATCCACAAAGGACAGCAAGTCAAAATACGAAGTTATTATTGGTGAATATAAAAGTATAGATGATGCAAAAAATGATATTTTCCGAATAAGAGAAATTTTTTAAAAAAATTAATAAATGTTAAATGATTAATAATAGTTCAGCAATTCAAATTAACAAAGTTACGGAAAATTATGACAGGCTTATCCGAAAATATTCTTATGCAAGTAACGGATATTATCTCCTCAGAATAGATTCCACCATAGCATGGAATGAGTTCTCGGAGTTCATTTATAAGAATCTGAACGATTTAAAAATAGGCCGTTACGAAAAATCTGAAATACTAATTTTGGTTAAAAGTCTCATACTTTCCAAAATTTTTGATTATCAATACCACCAGCTACCTTCTGAAATTGCAAAAAATAATATTTACATGAAATTTCTGGGTATTGATAATGAAGAAAAAATTCCATCTATAAAAATTATTTCTTCATTCCACCAGACTTTGACTGAAAACCGGTTATATGATTTTATACTTGAAAAATTTTACAAGCAGTTGCTTGAACATAATTTTGAAATTGCTGATAATTCCGAATTGGACTCAAAGTCAAATATAAAAGAGAATGATTTAACCCGGCAAAATGAAGATGGAAGCAAAATAAATATCGAAGATAAATTATATGTGCAAATGTATGATTTATTTTTTAAAACTCTCGATGTATCTTCGACTGATGATTTGTTGAGCGATAAAGAAATCAGGTCAAACCAGCTGATGAAAAAATTGCAATATGTAGACGAGATAATTAAAGAACTTAAAAAGAAACTAAATAAAGAAAACCGGGAATCTGAAAATAATGCTTCTTCTGAAAGTGCAAATGAGGATGAAAGAAAAAATGAAATTCGCATGGCCGAACCAATCGAATTTCACCCTAAAATTAAAAAAGAAGGAATTTTTAATGATGAGAATCTGACGGAAGATTATGAACTCGGATACAGGTTTTATCAGCTTGGTTTAAAGATGGGGTTTTTCAATGTGAAACTGGATAATAACAATGAATCTTCAAGGATCTCAACGGCGGAATTCTTTCCTAATACTTTCTGGTCTTCTGTGAAACAGAGATCCAGATGGATTGCAGGAATTTGTCTGCAAAACTGGAAAGCACATAAATGGAAAGGGAATATTACAATGAAATATTTTCTTTTTAGGGACAGGAAACCTTTATTTAGCCTGCTTGGTGCATTTTTATCCAATGTTATTTTTTTGTATTTAGTGTATTCAATATTTACAAATCTTGTATTTGGCGGAAATGCTGTATTCCTTGTAAGTCACTCGCCAATATTGTGGATTATTATGGCTGCCAACGTAATATTTATGGTATCGAGGGCGAGTCATAGATTTATTTTTACATATAACTGGTATGGGTTTAAATATGCATTCTTCAGCTTTTTCAGGCTGATACTTGATACGGCAATTAATTTCTTTGCCGTACTCAGGTCAATAAGCGTTTATAGAAAGATAAAGAAAAAAGTTGTATGGGATTCGACTTCCCATTATTAATATAAATTTTAAAAAATAAAAAAGTAAATACATAAAAGGAGATAAAATGAGAAGTAAGTTAATGTTTTACATTTTGATAAGTGTGGTTATGTTATTTTCTAACCTCAGCATGTCGCAGGACGAATTAAATAAAGGTACGGCACATAGTCCGCGGATAAGAGATACATATCAATTCCCTAAGCTTCCAAAAGTATATTCGCCGGTACCAGCGGCGGTTATGAGTGTTGTCAAAAATGATTTTACAATTACACTGAGAGACAACGTAATAATGGATTGCTCGAAATTTTATCCGAGCGACCCGAATCCTTATTTACCTAATGGCTATCCCACTGTAATAATGATACATGGATATGGCGATAGAAAGGAAACCCTTGAAGGATTCGCAAATGCACAGGCGTCTTTTGGCTATGTCGTTTATACTTATAGTGTAAGAGGACAGGGAAATTCAGGTGGACTTTCGAATTTAATAAGTACTACCGAAGCACAGGATTTAATAGAATATGTGAATTTTATCAGGACAGATTTTTCAACCGGTCTTGATACATCAAAGATACTGATAATGGGCGGCTCACAGGGCGGTACATTGCCATATATGGCAGCATGTATGGGCGGGTTGAATGTCAGGACAATTATTTCCGCATTAACTTCTCCGAAATTTGCTTCGAGCTGGATTGAAAACGGCTCTGTAAAAATGACATTTTTATGGACAATTGATTATACACCTGATACCGCAAGATATAATTCACAGGTTACAGCTATGAGAAACTGGGTATATTCAAGTGCTCCCGATAAATGGGATAGCCTTGCTTACTGGGTCCCTCAGAACAGGGATTTTCAAAGTATAGTACCGCAAAATACAATTCCAATAATGATTGAAAATGCATGGCAGGATAAATTTTTTAATGCTTATGGTAATCTGAGTACAATTCCAATCCTTACTTCACCAAAAAGATATTATTTTGGTGCAGTGAGAGGACACGGAGGAGATTTCTCTACTACTGAAGATACCTGGCATGAAAACTTTTTCAATGAGTGGTTTTATTACTGGATATGGAACATTAACAATGGAATCTTGACAAGGCCTATATTTCATTATGCTTATACTACTTTCCCCGAAACAAGCGGAATGTGGACATTTGTACACGACAGCTCGGCAGTATGGCCGCCCGCTAATGTAAGTAATATGACTTTGTATTTTAGAAATAACGGACAGCTATTAACAACAGCAGGAACAAATCAAACGGCAAATGATAATCTTGCAAATAGCGTGAACAAAAATCTTACTATGCAAACTGCGGTCAATGATGAATTTACAGGCACAACTTTTAAAAACCAATTTAAAAAAGCAACTTTAAATTTTCAAACGGCTGCCTTAACTCAGGATGTCAGAATGCTCGGAACTCCGCAAATCGGACTTGATTACTCTTCCAATGCTACAGAATGCCAGTTTAATTTTCAGATTTACGAAGTAAGCAGTACAAAAACCAAATTAGTAACAAGGGTAAATTATACTGACAGGAAAAATACAGTTAATTCCAGAAAAAATACTTTATTTAACGGGATTTCTCATGGTCATATTTTTAAAGCGGGTAATAAAATAAAAATAGTGGTTACAAATCTGGATACTGCCCCGGATGATTCGACATTTCTTGGAACAAATCCTAATGTTTTACCTGACCTGAAAAACGGAACTTCAAAATTATATTATACAAATAAAAGTTATATAACCTTTCCTGTTAAGGCTAACGGAACTGGTTTACTTAGAGATTTATTTACAACAAACAACGGTAATACAAATTCATCTTCTTCGGACAATCTGACACCAAAGGAATTTAGTCTAAGTCAAAATTATCCAAACCCGTT
>PMIW01000062.1 GCA_003158365.1 Ignavibacteriota bacterium
TTCGAACCCACGGTACTTTCGTACTTCTGCTTAGAAGGCAGACGCTTTAATCCACTCAGCCACCCTAATTATTCCAATATGAAAAAAATAATTAGGATTGCTTTATTAATAATACATGTAAATATTACAAATATTATTACGAAATTCAATGATTAACAAAAAATAATAGTTTTTTCAAAAGTATAAAGAATATTTAATCTTAGCTATAATTATATACGAATTGAAAATGTTATGAATGTATATGCTTTGAAAGTTTAGTTTCTTTGTGGTATTTTGATATTAATTAAAATAAAAAACGTAAAAATATATGGCAGACAACAATCAGCAACAGCAGCAAATAAACGTAGAGTTAGGGGAGAAGGAAGCCGAAGGATCTTACTCGAATTTGGTAATAATTTCACATTCTCCTGCAGAGTTCATACTGGATTTTACAAGGCTTTTGCCCGGAATTCCGAAAGCAAAAGTGCATTCAAGGATAATAATGACTCCACAGCACTCGAAAATGTTCCTGGCAGCACTGAAAGAAAATATTGATAAATACGAAAGCCAGTTCGGGGAAATAAAAACTATGGGTGTGATGAATGATAATACTATGGGGTTCCAGTTACCGAATAAAGGAAACGAAAAGATTAATTAATCCGCCACGGCGGATGCAAAGAGCGCATAATGAGTAATGAATAATTAGTATTAGAAAAAACTTTTAAAATAGAGGCTTAATGTGTAATATTGTAAGTGAATTATAATCTTTTTAATTATTTAAATTATAGTAGTAATGAATAAAATTTCAACGTGTCTTTGGTTTGACACAAATGCAAAGGAAGCTATGAAATTTTATCTTTCGATATTTAAGAGTTCGAAGAAGTTGAATGTCTCATATTATGGTAAAGGGATGCCTATGCCGGAGGGAACAGTTTTGACAGCAAATTTTGAGATAAACGGGCAGGAATTTTTAGCCCTTAACGGGGGACCGTTATATAAATTTACACCGGCAGTCTCTTTCGTTGTGAACTGTGAAAATCAGGAAGAAATTGATTATTATTGGGAAAAACTCTCAGAAGGGGGCTTATATCAGGAATGCGGCTGGCTGACTGATAAATTCGGTGTTTCCTGGCAGGTTGTACCGTCAGAATTGGGCAAACTTCTGACCGGTGACGGAAAGAAAGCACAAAAAGTGCTGGAAGAACTTATGAAAATGAAAAAACTGGATATTGGTAAACTTAAGGAAGCATACGAGCACGCGTAAATCCTTTATGGATGCGATATTACAGGCTGACTGAACTTTAAATTTAAAATATATATATGGAAAAGAAAAAGAAGACTTACAGTAATGTTGATGAATATCTTTTTGCATTACCTGACAGTGTAAGAGAAAAGTTAGAAAAGATGAGAAAAGTAATAAAAAAAACAGCACCTGAAGCAGAGGAAGTAATCAGTTACGGGATGCCTGCGTATAAATATCACGGAATAATAGCTTATATTGGTGCGGCAAAAAAACACTATGCTTTATATGCTTACCCGGATTCAATACGTGCTTTTAATGAAAAGTTAAAGAAGTATGAAATAAGCAAAGGTACGATAAAATTTCCATACGACAAACCGGTACCAGAAAAACTTGTATCTGAAATAATTAAATACAGAGTTAAAGGAAATATCGAAAAGAGCTCAGCAAAAGAAGAGATAAAGAGGAAAACCAGAAGGAAAGTTTAGTTTAATTATTCTGAGTCCTGAAGAAATATGATATAGAAATCAGGAAAAATACGATATTTGCCAGCCAGGCAGTAAAAATAGGGTTTAAATCACCGTTATATCCGAACACCTGAGAAATTTTAACAAATCCAAGGTATAAAAAGCTAACAATAATACTAATACCGAACTGCAGTGCAGCACCGCCTTTACGTCGGTTTGTGGACACTGAAACACCAAATAAAATGGTTACAAGACTTGCAAAAGGGAAAGAAATGATTGAATAATAGTCAACTTTTTCCCGAGATGCATCCTGACCGCTTGCAACAAGATTATCAATAAACTCTTTGAATTCGGTTAGAGGCAACTCTTCGGGTTTTAAATCCTTTTTAAGTATTAGTTCAGGGTCAACGGTTATTTTCTTTATTTCCTCGACGTTAGCTATGTACACCAAAGGTATAAATTGAATTTCCTCCTTATCATTCGGCAGGAAACTTCGTTTATAGACGTTTAACATCTTCCAGTCATGTTTAGTCGAATCCCAGTCCATTTCCTTAATATCGAAGCGGGTTTGAAGGTCAATTAATGAATCAGGGTTGAATATTTGTATAGATATATTAGAGCAAGATTCTGCAACCTTATCGAAAGAACCTATTACAATTATACGGTTTATTTTATCCTGGAAGTAAATATTGGGTATAACATTGGCTACAGGATGCCTGCCAAGGACGGTTCTCTCAAAGCTGAATTTGAGCCTGTTGGTTTTTGGAACGATCCAGCCGTTAAAATATATGGCAAAAAGAGTTACGATAATGCCAAAAGTCATAATAGGCATCAGATATCTGTAAATGCTGATGCCTGCGGAGCGCATAGCAGTAAATTCAGAGAAATTGATGAACCTGCTGATTGTAAACAAAGAGGCGAGGAGCATTCCAATCGGAGTTATAAGTTTTAAAATATCCGGTATGAAGTACAAGTAAAACTCAGCAATTTTTAGAATAGAAAGCTGGCGGTCGATAAATCTATCAAGGTTTTCAAAAAGGTCAACAAGAATAAAGATTAATACAAAACACATCAATCCAAAGAAAAAATTCTGAATGAAATGTTTAAGAATATATTTATCGATAAGCTTCACAATGCAAATATAAGCAAAACAGCGGTTTTAAGAAATTACAAATTCTTTGAGGTGCAGATAATATGCAATAATCTGTTATATAATATATATTATGTAAAGTTGATTGTGTATTAATTGTTAAATCTCTTTATATTTATTCAAATAGTTTTGATTTTAATACCCTTCCAATAACAATGTCTGGTTCAA
>PMIW01000203.1 GCA_003158365.1 Ignavibacteriota bacterium
ACAATTCATCTTTATTTACAGGAAGTTCACGATTTTGAAAATTATTCACTGACCATAAAAAGGATAGATAAAATTTATTCACCATGGAGCTCTAAAATTTACGGTCTGAGAAAAATGCCGAGATAATTTTCAGTCAGAATATTTAAAAGAAAATAAAATTTTTACTATATATGAAAAAATTCAAATTCAATTTAAACAATAATCAGTACGAAGCATCGGTTATTAGTTTTGAAGATAATACTATTAAGATTGATGTAAACGGAACTGTTTATGATGTACAGGTAGATAAAAAAATTGAGCAGCCAAAAACACCTACACTTGTAAGGGCGAAAAATGAACCTTCTACGGATTCACATAAAGCTACTGCAAAAACCAGCAGCCCGTCCGAAAAGAAAGGTGCAGGAGTCATTAAGGCACCTCTGCCCGGCACAATTATAAAAATAATGGTTAATGTCGGTGATTTTGTAAAACCCGGGGCAAAACTTCTGACCTGGGAAGCAATGAAAATGGAAAATAATCTTACCGCCGACAGAGAAGGAACAATCAAATCCATTAAGGTAAAAGCGGGAGATACGATTCTTGAAGGTGATACTCTTATAGAAATCGAATAATATTTATGTCTGATATTTAAAAAGAGTTAATATATAAAAATATATTAACTCTTTTTTTTAAAACAAATTATTTGCAGATCTTAATTAAATTATTTTCGTTTTATATAGAAAAATCAGTGATTAAAAGTTATATTATTACAAGTAAAATTAAATCTTTAGCAAATGAAAAATTTTTACATCCTGCTCATTTTATTGAGCACAAACATCCTGTTTGGACAAATAAATACAGTTTATAATACAGTTCCATTAAGACCCCGGGTTAATCCGTTTTATCCCGGTAGTGTGCAAAGTTCCGTTTCTACTACTAACGGATTTGATAATTTTTACCTGGGAAACGATAACAGTGAACCCTATATTGCAACAAATCCAAATGATCCATTGAATAGTATTTGTGCTTTTAATAGTCCTACTGCTACAGCAAGTGATATTTATTTTACGCTGAACGGCTATGATTGGAATCGTACTTACCCCAGCTATACAGGTTTTTCACCAATCGGAGACCCTGTTATGACTTTTGATAGTTTAGGAAATATGTATTTCATGGAAATATTCGAAGTAGCCACAAATGGTCCCTCCGGAGGTGTAGTTCAGAAATCAACCAATAAAGGTGTATCCTGGATACCACCTGTTCAGGCATATCAGTTACCTGCCGGATTGTGTGATAAACCCTGGATGACTTGCGACCAGTCTGCCGGTCCATATAGTAATTACCTGTATATTGGCTTTAGATATTTTGGAGGAAGCGGAGGAATGTATTTTGTCAGAAGTACTGATAAAGGCGCAACCTGGGCTTCACCAATGCAGTTATCGGGTGCACAGGGTGCGTATGTGACTGTTGGACCAAACGGAAATATACCCGGAGGAAATGTTTATTTTGCCTGTTCAAGCGGAAGCGGAATTATATTGTACAGGTCAACAAACGGAGGTGCTACTATGACGCAAACTCCTACCAGTCTGTCTTTCACAGGTCCGGGTTCAATTTGCTTCGGTCGTTATACTGTGAAAAATTGTATCAGAACCGATAATTTCCCGAGAATGGCTGCCGATAACAGCTGGACATCTACAAGAGGAAATCTCTATATTGTTTACGCGGCAAATCCTACCGGTCCTGATGGAGCGGATATATTTCTTGTTAAATCAACTGACTACGGAACCACGTGGACTTCACCGGTTAAAGTAAATGATGATAATACAACAACAGACCAGTGGATGCCTGCTGTAACAGTTGATAAAAAAACAGGAAGATTATTTATTTTTTGGTTCGACTCGAGGAATGACCCTGCCGGAAATTTATTGACTGAAATGTATGGAACAACATCAACTGACGGAGGCCAGACATTTGCTCCTAATAATAGAATATCAGATGCAAGTTTTAATCCGAATACAATGGCTATCGGCGGAGGCTCGGATGCAGGATATATGGGTGACTATATCGGGAATGCAGGAATTGGAATTACTTCCTTAAACGCCTGGATGGAAGACAGGATAAATACTACCGGTACGTCACAGAGCTTTGTTGCCTATAATCCTGATTTTGCCATGACAATAAATCCGACAAGTAAAGCAATCGGAAATAATGACAGTACAACAATTAAAGTTATTGTACCTGCTATTAAAGGGGTTTATAATGATAAAGCTAAATTTACCGCAGCACTCGATTCATTACCTGTAACAGGTTCAATCTCTTTTTCATTTTTAAACGGTAAAGATACTATTACGGCATTTCCGGATTCTGTTACACTTAAAATAAAAACTATAGGTACGGTCACTCCGGCTAAAAATTATCATGTAATAATCACAGGTACCGGCTCAAACGGAACACCTGTTCATAAAAGAACTCTAAACCTCCTTGTAAACTCGAACATTCTTACAGTTCAGTCTAACAGAAATAATATTTGCAGTTTTAAGGTAAACGGAATATCCTATACTTCCTCGCAGCAATTTATTTTCCCGATTGGTACAATAGTTAATGTTCAGGCATTAAGTCCGCAGGGTTCTGGAGGAACAAGATATATTTTCAGCAGTTGGTCTGATAACGGTGATACAACCCACAACATAACAATTTCGGGAGCTTTGTCTTTAACCGTGAATTATAAAGTACAGTACTTGCTTACTGTTCTATCATCTGTATCAAATTCTACTTTTGGAGGAGGCTTATATTATGATTCGGCAGCAGCATTTACATTTGGTGTAAATTCACGAACTGTAACGCAGGGCGGTCAAACCTACCGTTATAAAGGCTTTACAGGTTCCGGAGTCGGCTCGTATACGAGTCCCGATAGTACCGGACTCGATTCTGCGATTTTCATGGCAAACGGCATAAAGAATTCTATTATTGAGATAACAAGGTGGGTCAACATTACAGGAATCACAAACATCAGCAGTGAAATTCCCGGTGAATATAAACTTAGTCAGAACTATCCGAATCCGTTCAACCCGTCAACAACAATTAAATTCGACCTTGCAAAAAATTCGCAGGTCAAACTGATAATTTATGACGCTCTTGGAAGACAGATTGAGACACTTGTAAATGAATATCTGGAACCGGGATATTACAGCTATACTTTCGATTCAAAGAATTTCGCAAGCGGTGTCTATTTCTATAAGATTACAGCTAACGATTTCACTGATATTAAAAAAATGCTGATAACAAAATAAAATAAATTTTTTAGTTTAATATAATGCCATTCCGAACAGGAATGGCATTTTTTTTGCCCTTTTCGATTTGTAAATTTGTAAAAAAATAATTGCTGTATGCTGCTTAGGATTCATCCCGAAAATCCTGAAATGAGAAAGATTCGTATCGTAATTGACTGCCTTAAAAACGGCGGTGTTATTATTTATCCCTCCGATACAGTCTATGCATTAGGATGTGATATTTATCAGCCCAAAGCAATTGAAAGAATTTATAAAATAAAAAATAAAGTACCCAAAAAAGCAAATTTTTCATTCATCTGCTATGACCTGAGTCATCTTTCTGATTTTGTATTCAGTATAGATACACCAATATACAGGGTGATGAGAAAAACCCTGCCGGGACCATTTACTTTCATACTTAAGGCAAACAGCAAAGTCCCTAAAATATTTCAAAGTAAAAAAAAGACGGTCGGAATCAGAATTCCTGATAACAAAATATGCACGGAACTTGTTAAAGAGTTAGGTAATCCTATTATGACTACTTCTGTGCACGATGAGGACGAAATAATCGATTATACGACTGACCCTGCGCATATTTATGAAAAATACGGGAAACTTGTGGATATAGTTATTGACGGCGGGTTTGGAGGCAATAGACCTTCTACTGTTATTGATTGTTCCGAAGGAGAATTTAACATCGTCAGGGAAGGTCTGGGAAACCTGACAGATTATTTATAAAATAAATACAAATTTATGCTGCAAACTATTTTAACAAGAAGAAGCATCAGAAAATTCACCGACGTACGGGTATCGGATAAAGATATCGAGGACATTCTGAAAGCCGCTATGGCAGCACCCTCTGCGGGTAACTCGCAATGTTGGGAGTTTTTTGTAATTAATAAAAGGGAAATTCTTGATGAAATACCAAAGATTCACCCCTATGCTCAGATGGTTACCGAAGCTCCTCTTGCAGTTCTGGTCTGTGCTGATATTACAAGAGAAAAATATAAAGGACGCTGGATGCTGGACTGCTCTGCGGCTTCTCAAAACATTTTACTCGCTGCGCATACAAAAGGTCTCGGTGCAGTATGGGTTGGAATTTATCCCGAAGAAATACGGATGAACGGTATGATTGAACTCCTGAATCTTCCGGACAATATAAAGCCCGTATCCCTGATTCCAATAGGCTATCCTGCCGAAGCAAAGTCACCTTCGAACAGGTTCGATAAAAGTAAAATTCATTTTAATAAATTTTTAAAATAAAAATGGATAACTGGACAAAAGAATTTAACGGTGCAATTACAATATGTGATGAAAAAGGAATAATCGTATATATGAACGATAAAGCAATAAAAACATTTGAAAATGACGGCGGGGAAAAATTAATCGGCACCGGAATTCTCGACTGCCATCCCGAACCGTCAAAGACTGCTCTAAAAAATCTGATGGATGAAAGAAAAACCAACTGCTATACAATAGAAAAAAACGGTGTGAAGAAATTAATCTATCAGACTCCGTCTTTTTCCGGCGGTAAGTATTCCGGATTTATAGAGTTTACTGTTGAAATCCCCTTTGATTTTCCTCATTTTATAAGAAAATAATTTTTTGATTCCGACAATATGAAAACTACAAATCTTATAATATTTTTCTCCATAGTATTTGCAATTTTTGCACTTATTAATTTTTACATTTTTATAAGAGGCTGGCAGGCGCTTCCTCAGGGCAGTGCAATCCGTAAAATATATTTAATATTATTTTTAATAGCTTTCCTGTCTTTTATCGGCGGCAGGATTCTCGAAAGATATTATTATTCCGCCTTTTCAGATATTCTCATCTGGATTGGCTCATTCTGGTTCGCTGCTATTTTGTACTTCTTTTTAATAGTAATATTTCTGGATGTACTTAGAACAATAAACGCCTCCACTCCCCTGTATCCTTCCTTTGCAACATTTGATTATGCAAGAACAAAACAGATTGTTCTCTTTTTATCGGTGCTGATTGTCAGCGTGATTCTTGTTTACGGGTTTTATAATGCTAAGAATCCTAAAATTCAGAAACTCGAATTCAGCATTCCGAAAAACAGCGGCGAACTTAAGGAACTTAATATTGTAATGATATCCGATATGCACCTCGGTACTATAATAAGTAATTCACGGCTTACAAATATTATCGATAAAGCAAATTCCCTGAATCCTGATATTGTATTGCTCGCCGGAGATATTGTAGATGAAGATTTGGGTCCAGTGATAAGGAATAATCTCGGTGAGACTCTTAAGAATTTTAAATCGAAATACGGAACATACGGAATAACCGGTAACCACGAATATATCGGTGGAGTGGAAGAAGCGTGTGAATATTTAAATGCACATGGCGTAAATATGTTAAGAGACAGCAGTGTAAAAATTGATAATGCATTTTATATAATCGGACGTGAAGACAGGGATATTAACAGGTTTGCAGGAAAGAAAAGAAAATCACTGGAAGAACTCGTAAGACAGACTGATAAAAACTGTCCGTTAATTTTAATGAATCACCAGCCATTTGACCTCGATGAATCCGTAAAGAATGATATTGACCTCCAGCTTTCAGGTCATACGCATCACGGGCAGTTATTTCCGCTTAATTTTATTACAAGCATGGTTTTCGAATTAAGCACGGGCTATCTTAAAAAAGGACAAACACATTTTTATGTATCGACAGGGGCAGGAACCTGGGGACCGCCCGTGCGCATAGGCAATACACCTGAGATAGTAAACATCAAACTAAAATTCGGAAATTAAGAATATCAACTACCTTACCTTCGTTCCCAAACTGAGTTTGGGAACGAGAATTTATTTCATTAAAATCATTTT
>PMIW01000073.1 GCA_003158365.1 Ignavibacteriota bacterium
CATTGTATTATTTCCTGCAGCCCAGCCTGTTAATGCATTTACAAAGAAAATACTTTTTAAGGCAGGATAATTGCTGCTATCGAGAGTTTTCCAATTTACTCCTCCATTAGTCGTTCTGAGAATCAAATCGCTTGTACTGAAGTACGAACCTGCTACCCAGCAGTTCAATGAATCCCTGACAAAAGAAGCATAATATGCATGATTCGTTGCAGAAAATTGCTGGATCCAGTTGCTTCCTCCGTTTACGGTTTTATATATATAACCTGTAGTTCCTGTTATTTGATATGTACCAAAAGCCCAGCCCGTTAAAATGTTTGCGAAAGCAAGCGAGTAGAACTGACCTGCAGGCATCCCTGTAATTTGTTGGTTCCAACTTGCTCCTCCGTTTGCAGTCTTATAAACCGAGGCATTATTCCCCGCAACCCATCCTGTAAGGGAGTCCCCGAATATAAAATATGATGCATTTAACGTATTTGTTCCGGCAATATTATGAACAGTCCATTGCGGATATAAATTTAAATATGTCAGTGTAATAAAAAAAACTAAAATTGTAATCTTTTTCATAGCTATCCCTTTTTTCCTGAAATTATATAAAAAAGCGGAAAAATAAACTGCTAAATTGAAGATTAAAGTGCTAATAAGCGATTTTAATAAATTATATTGTATTTATTCTTCAATACAGGAATTTTAATTTTGTTAAATTACATTATGAAAATCTTAATCACAGGCGGGAGCGGATTTCTCGGGCAATATTTAAATATTGAACTTATTAAGCGCAATGAAATATTAACTTTGTACAAAAGTAATATTGGCAATTGCGATAAATTCAAATCTTCTAAAACAGATATAACCGATTATCCAGCGATGGAAAATGTATTTAAGGATTTTTATCCTGAAGTTGTGATTCATACAGCAGGTTTTACAAGACCGGAAGCCTGTCATGAAGAAAACAAGAAAGAAGTTTATAAAACAAATGTAGAAGCAACGAGAGTCTTATCACAATTCTGCGAAAGGTACAAAGCAAAATTAATTTACACTTCTACGGATTTGGTTTATGACGGAAACGGTGAGGGAATGCTGAAAGAAAACAGCAAGCTTAATCCGGTTTCCATTTATGCAGAATCAAAACTGAAAGCCGAAAAAGAAATAGCAGAGACATTCGATAATTATATAATACTCAGGACTTCACTTTTAATCGGATTCGGATTAAACCATAGCCGGAATAATTTTCAGTTGATGTACGATAAATTAAAAGCAGGGGAAAGTCCGAAATTGTTTTCGGACCAGTACAGAACACCATTCTCTTTACTCGATGCATCGGATATAATATCACAGTTGGTAAAATCTGATTTAAAAGAAATAATTTTAAATTTCGGCGGATCTGAAAGGGTATCGCGGGTCGAACTCGGTGAATTGCTCTGCAAAATTGCAGGGTTCGATAAAGGTCTGATTGAAAAAATAAAGATATCCGATATACCCGGATTCCCTGCGGTAAAAGATGTTTCGCTAAATACGGAAAAACTCAGGTCTTTTGGATTTAAGCAAAAACCGCTTGAAAAAGCGATAGAAGAAATACTGATTAATGAAAAATGATTAATGAATAATAAAAAACAATTAGTATTTTGTCATCTGCTATTTGATTAAAATCATTTTCTTCGTATCTATTTTAACGCCATTTACAAATAATGAATAGAAGTATAAACCTGAAGAATAATTCTCACCATTAAAAATCGATTCATAAGAACCTGCAGACAACTTTTTGTTAATCAAAGTCGTAATTTCCTTTCCAATTATATCATAAACTTTCAATTCAATCTGTCCTGAATTTTTTATTTTCAATCCGATTTTTGTATTCGGATTAAAAGGGTTCGGATAATTTTGCGATAATGAAAAACTAACAGGTACCTCATTTGTGTTATTTGCAATTCCTATTATGGAACCTGATAATTCCCAGGTACCTCTTCCGTGAGTTCCTAACCTGATTTTACCCGATACCGCGTTATAATCGAGATGCATCGCTACAGTATTCGGAAGTCCGTTTGCAAGTTCGACCCACTTAATCCCGTAATTATTTGTCATGAAAACACCAACATCGGTTGCGGCAAGATAAATACTTGTAGAAAAACCAGGATAGTAAATCAGTGCATCATTTACGGGTGAATCAGGCAGGTCACCGCTTATGTTGAACCAGTTTTCGCCTTCATTCGTCGTCTTATAGATTTTTCCTGCACCAAATCCTGAAAATGAAACAATAGCAACACTTGAAGAATCAGGATGTACATATATGCTTGTGATAGTTCTGTTTGGCATTCCCGTTGATATTTGTTTAAATATATAACCTGCATCTGCTGATTTATATAAAACACTTCCTGCTGACGCATAAATCAATTTCGATTTAGTTTTGCTTATTGCCATTTCTTCAATTATTCCGCTGGTACCCGAAGAAATTGGAGTCCAGCTTCCTGCGTAATCAGTTGTTTTAAAAACCTGTTGTCTTGCAGTATAAAAAATTCCATTCGTATCAGGATGTGAAAGAATTGGAGCTACCCAGGCACCGTTACCGCTTAATCCTGATGTAGCCGAAGACCAGAATTCTCCATTATTTACAGACCTGTACAATCCGTTATTTTGTGTTTCACCCAATATATAATTTTGATTTTGACTGCTGAAACATACTTCTCCTCCATCACCTCCGAATGCGGCATTCCA
>PMIW01000122.1 GCA_003158365.1 Ignavibacteriota bacterium
TAAAGTGAGAATTGGTGAAGAGCCTACTAATAATTCCATGGTAGGCGTTGATTTTACTACTGAAGCAAAACCAAAGTTTCTTACAAAACTGGTTAACCTTCTTCCGGGATATAATACTAAAGAAGAATCACAGGTTACATTCAGAAGTGAACTTGCATATATACTTCCTGACCCGAACACAAAAAAGAGCGCAATTCCGCAGGATAATAACAGCGCAATTGCATATGTGGATGATATGGAAGGTGCAAAGAAAATTGTATCGCTCGGGATTAATTACAGTTACTGGACTATGAGCTCACTTCCGATTGATACAATTTATGAATCAGGACAACAAGTAACTAAATTGCATTCAAAACGGGCCAGATTAAGATGGTACAATTTAGCGAACGGAGCAAGTATTAAAGATATTTATCCGTTGAGAGATGTTCAACCAGGACAGGACAGAATTACTCCTCTTATTATTACTTATGACCCTACTTCACGCGGTACATATAACCAGTATGTCAGAGGTTGGGATTCAACAATCAGAAGAACAAATTGGAATGGTATGATGAGATATCTGAATACGACATCAACTGATTTACTGAATGAAAATATTAACTTTATTGAATTCAATATGAAGGTTGACAGAGGTGCCAATTTTAATATGAATAATGCAAAGATGGTTATTGATTTGGGTTATATATCGGAAGATGCAATACCAAACGGGATAATGGATTCCGAAGATAAAGATAATAACGGAATTCTAAGGCAGGAATATGATTTAGGGCTTGATTTTATGAATGACCAGCAAGAGTTGGCTTATATCAATACATTTAATAACATGAATTATACTCTTGAAGATTTTCCGAACCAT
Organism: Ignavibacteriota bacterium; assembly: GCA_003158365.1. Classification (GTDB taxonomy): domain Bacteria; phylum Bacteroidota; class Ignavibacteria; order Tepidaquicellales; family Tepidaquicellaceae; genus FEN-1279. Next base: position 857 of record PMIW01000122.1, read on the forward strand.
GACCCTATGCTTGATAACAATGATTCTACCGGTGCGATAAATTATGGAATAATTAATGGTACGCAGAATAATAGGCTTTTTGAAGGCGGCAATAAACCCGATACTGAAGATTTAAATAATGATGGCGCACTGGAAACAGCCAATCAGTATTTTGAATACACTATAAGCCTCGATACAACAAATAATAAGAGAATATCAGGCCGCGGAGCTCCCGGAAGCGGATGGTTCCAGTATAGAGTACCGCTTTCAGAATTTACTAAAAATATTAACGGGGCAAATTTAAACCATATAGAATATGCGCGTGTATGGATAACCGGAATGGATTCTGCAATTACATTGCAGGTTGTGGATTTCAATCTCGTCGGTAACCAGTGGTATAAACCAAATAAAAATGACGCAACATATAATGTCGGAGTAGTAAGCATTGAAGAAAATTCTCAGATTTATATGAGTCCTGTTTCTGGTGATATCTTAAGACAGACTGTCAGGAATACGAGTGGTGTTGATACTAAATCCAATGAACAGTCTCTCTCCATTGACGTTATAAATCTTACAAATGGTCAGGCTAAAATTGCAATTAAAGATTACTTATCACAGTCTCTGAATTTATTTAATTATAAGCAATTAAAATTATTTGTAAACGGTGACCCGAGTTTTAATTATACTAATGAAAATGTTTACGATGCAACTATGATAATAAGGTTTGGAACAGATTCATTGAATTTTTATGAATACAGAGCACCTGTGCATCCTGATTTCAGACCCGGTCAGCCATGGAATCCTTTAAACGAAGTCGTAATAAATTTTACCGACCTTACAAGCCTGAAATTCAAAAGAGATTCGGTTAATCAGGTAATCGATACAAAAGTACCAAACGGACCACCCGGTGCATTTTATAGAATAAGAGGTTCACCCGCTCTGAATATTATAAGGCAGTTTGTTGTCGGCGTGGAGAAAAACCGTTCAGGACCGAATTCGACTTTAACAGGCAGTGTCTGGTTCAATGAAATCAGGGTACTTAAAGTTAATGATGATAATGGCTACGCCTATAACATAAATACAACTGCAAAATTGGCCGATCTGGCAAATATAAGCATTAGTGTGTCCAAAGTGGACCCGAATTTCCACTCTATAGATACGCGTGAAGGTTCCCATACTACAGGACAGTCGTGGGATTTTTCCGCTACTGTTAACGTGCATAAAATAATTAATAATGCTCTTGCTTCGGCATTTTCAGATGAATGGAAGGATTTCCTGACTCTTCCGATTTCCATAAGGCATAGTGAAAACCTTACTAATCCTAAATATTATCCGGGTTCGGATATTGATCTGGAAACAGCTGCTCAGGAAAAATATAAACAGGTGCTGGCTAAAACAAATGATGAAACTCTTGCTGCAACTGCGAGGGATAATTTAAAAAAAGAAGCCCAGACTCTGGCAATAAGAAATGATTTTGCTCTGACTGGTATGGCATTTAAATTCCCGGGTAATAGTTTCCTTGTTAAAAAAGTATTAAATGCTTTCGCTATTAATTTTAATGCTTCGTTTGGCTCGCAAAGAGATATAACTTACGAGAGTAAAACAGATTTTAATTACACCGGTAGTTTAAATTATAATACTGATTTTGGTCTGGCTGAAAAATATAATTTAAAAATAGGAAAAATTTTAAACTTAGGCGAGAAATACCAGAATGCAAAGATGTATTTCTTCCTGCCGTTCTTACCTTTAGCACCTTTATACTCGGAAAATTTTACTGCATCTACGGATTTCAACAGGTCGAGGAATGAATCAAAACAAAGGCAATATACTTTTGATGACCCGACAGGAAGGCAATTCAGAGCCAACAGGGGATTTGGGTTTAACTGGAAATTTATTGAAGACTGGATTGTGGATTTGACGGGTACTTACAGCGTAAGAATAGGGAGTGATTTAACTTCTCTGGAAACAGACAGCCTTAACAGGCAAAGGTCTAGCGGTTCGATTTTCGGTGATATATTCCTGAAAGACGCTCTAGTGAATTATGGAAAGGATCTTGACTATGCACAGGCAGTTGCGGTAAATCCTAAATTTAATATCCCGATAATTAATAAATATATTGACCTTGCAACGAATTATTCCGTTAACTACGGTTGGACAAATCCAAGCACTACAACTAATATCGGGTATAATGTCGGGTATTCAAATACCTGGAATGTTCAGACGAACATAAAATTTAATGAAATATTTGCAATCTTTAAATCCGGCTCAAACGCCCCGCCCCCGAAATTAAGATTGCTTTCATCTGCAAGCCAGTCAAATGGTCCGATGGATGATAAGGGAAGCATAGAGGATATTATTAAAATACTCGGAACATTTATACCGGAAAGTGTTAACATGACTTTTAACCAGACAAATCAGGTTTCAAATCCGGGCGTGGAAGGACGGCCGGGTTTCGGAAACTTCTGGATGACACCTTCAACTAAAGAAAGTTTCGGTCCTTCGAGAATGTACCAGCTTGGGTTAAGTATGTTCCCCGGCAAACGAGTGCCAAATCTAAGCAATATTACAGATGCTTTTAATCAGTCCAATAATGTGACTTTTACGGCAACAATAAATCCGATATTTCCCCAGACAATCAGAATGAATCTTACTTTCAAAAAAATGTGGGGATTTAATAATGCAACTTCATTTAATTCGAATGAACTGGGATACTTGGGCGACCCTGTAAATAAATCAAGCAGTAAAAATAACGGTTACTCAATGTTCTTTGCGGGAAGTATCGATAAATTCAAATTTGAAAGCACGGGTGACCCGAATGAGGATAATAAAAATTTTGCTTCGGCATTTAAAAGTCAAATTGGCTCTTTTCCTTTCCCGAACTGGACTTTGTCAATTTCAGGCCTGGAAAAATTTCCTATGTTTGCACAGTTCGCCTCGACCATTACTGTCGAAAACGGATTCACTTCCGAATATGCCGAAGGTTCATCAGTTGATGCCACTAACGTGGAAGTTATTTCAAGACAATCGGTTACTCAAACTTTCAGCCCGTTGATTGGTCTGAATGTATCTTTTTTGCCGATGTTCGGAGGCGCATTGACAGCTTCATTCAGGTTAAATAAATCGATTACAAACACACTTGTTCCATCTAGCAGTTTAATTCAGGTTACAAATACCAATGACTGGAGCCTGAATGCTAATTATGCTAAATCAGGATTTGAAATTCCTTTCTTCGGACTCTCTCTTAAAAACGATATTTCATTTGCGCTTACATTATCTAAAAATACAAATGAACCGATTGACTACAGATTCACTGCAGGAAATTCGACAGGTGACCCTTTGCCGGGTAACGGCTCTGCGGTTACCACTATAAATCCTTCGATACAGTATTCTATCAGCTCTAAAGTACAAATGCAGTTATTCTATAAATACATTAAGACTGAGCCTACTCAGGGAATTTTAAATACGGTTCCCCGTACTTCCAGTGAGGCAGGATTGAATATCAGAATCTCTATTCAGTAAATTATTTATCTGATACTTTAATTTCGCCGTTGATTATTTTAATTCTTATTTCTTCGACCTTTTTTCTTGTCTCATCAGGTATGAGACTTTTATTGTTTTCATTGTAAATATAATCAACGCCTTTTTCTTTTAAACCAAGAGATTTTATTCCCCCGGTAAATTTATTTTCCTTAAAATCTTTTATTGTCTGGTAAATAACTTCATCAACCTGCTTGGTCATGCTTGTAAGGACGAATCCGGGAGCTTCTTTATACTGGTCCTGGTCAACACCTATTGCAAATTTTTTCTGGTCCCTTGCCGCTTCGAATACTCCGAGTCCCGAAAGCCCGGATGCATGATATATTATATCTGCACCGCTGGAGAACTGGCTTAAAGCAATTTCTTTTGCCTTTCCCGGATTTTTAAACCCTTCACCTGTCACGCTTACATATCCGACTGATACTTTTATTTCGGGGTTAATGTATTTTACTCCGCTCGTAAAACCTGCTTCGAATTTTTTTATCAATGCCGATTCCATACCACCTACAAAACCCAGTTTATTCGTCTTCGTTAGTAATGCCGCCAGTGTTCCTACTAGGAATGAACCCTCTTCCTCTTTGAATTTTAAAGCTGCAAGGTTGGACGGAATTTCTTTATCGGATACTGTGTAATCGATACATCCGAATTTTTTATCGGGAAAGTCCGTTGCAATTTTTGTTATGTCATCGGTAAATATAAAACCGATTCCGAACACCATGCCAATATCTTTTTTACTTGCTAATTTTCTTAACGCTGATTCTCTGTCTGAACCTTCCCCCGGGTCAATTTCCTCATAATCTATGCCGAAATCTTTTTTTGCTCTTTCAAGACCGTTATGAGCCGCATCGTTAAAAGACTTATCACCCCGTCCGCCGACATCAAAAACAAGTCCGACTTTTAACTTACCGCTTGTTACATTTTCTTTTTTTTCTTCGCCCTTTTTGCACGAAACACTTAAAACAGAAATTAATAAAACAAAGAAAAAAATATATTTGATGCTTTTTTTCATGACTTTCCCGGTTTTGATTAGTAATTATTCATTCTCTTTTTCTTTAATAATGTGGTGAAGCCTGCATCTTGCTTCGTAATGATTTTCTCCGCCTACGAGAACCCTGTCTTTGTTTTCAGTTACCCTTTGAGTGCGGTTTGCTGGTGCTCCGCAGACTACACAGACAGCGTGTATTTTTGTAATGTATTCCGCTATTGCAAGTATTTGAGGCATGGGCTCGAACGGCTTTGCCCTGTAATCCTGGTCTAATCCGGCGACCAGAACCCGTTTTCCTGAATCCGCCAGCATCTGGATAATATCAACAAGATTATTGTCAAAGAACTGCGCTTCATCTATTCCGATTACTTCCACATCGAAACATTTTTCAGGTATCTCATCAGCATTTTCTATTATTTCCGAAGGATAAGATTGCTCATTATGAGATACTATTGAAAACTCGCTGTACCTGTTGTCTATCTTAGGCTTGAAAACTTTCACTCTCTGCTTTGCAATTTCTGCCCTGCGGATGCGCCTGATTAACTCTTCCGTTTTTCCTGAAAACATGCTGCCGCAGATTACTTCGATATGCCCGGTTTTTTTGTACGTTCTTATCTGTAGATTTTCGTTCATCATATAATAAAAAGATTTATGTAAAAATAAAAACTATAAAATGAAATTTTTAGGTAATAATTCCTTTAATTCGTAAATTTTATATTCCCTTGAAGATTTGACAACGATAATTTTCAGATTGCTCGAAAATTCGGTCAGAAACTGCAGGCATGCACCGCAGGGAAAATCCGATTGCGTCCTGCTGGTTGCAATTGCAAGGTATTTGAATTTCTTCTCTCCCGAAGATATTGCTTTTACTGCTGCCACTCTCTCGGCGCAAATCGTAAGTGAATAAGATGCGCATTCTACATTAGCACCTGTGAATATTTTATTGCTTTTTGTCAGAATTGAAGCTCCGACTTTGAATCTGGAATAAGGAGAATATGATTTATTCTTTGCTTTTATTGAGCTCTTAATCAATTCATTAATTAATTCGTCCATTTAGTTAAATTGTTATGATTGATAATATATATATTTCTTACTATATTATCAAATATCAAATTCTTCAGTATTGATGAAAAGAAAAGCAATTTACAGGTTTTTCGATAGATATCTTGGAATCCCGATATTGTTGATATTATCTATATTATTTAAAAGGAAAAAGAGATTACCTGTAGAAAATATAAAAAATATTATCATCATTAAATTTGCCGCAGTTGGCGATGTTCTTTTAATGGTGCCGATGCTCAGGGCTTTAAAAAAATCCTTCCCTGATGCGAAAACTACATTTCTTTGCTCGGATATTAATTACAGCATGGTGAAAAGAATGGATTATGTCGATGAGATAATTAATTACAATATTCATAATGCAATATTAAATCCCTTGAATTTTTTCAGATTCCTGAGAGGAATCAGAAAAATTAATTACGATTTGCTTATAGATGCAGAACAGTGGTCACGCATTAATGCAATACTAACTGTGCTTCTGAAAAAAAGATTTTCGATTGGATTTAAATTTGAGAAACAGTTCAAGCATTATTACTATGATGCAATTGCGGATTACAGCAAAGATAAACACATCGTGGAAAATTTCCTGTCATTGTTAGCCCCGATTGGTATTCACGCAGAGGAAAATGAAAAAGATATAGATTTTTATCTGAGCGGTGATGTTCTGGAGTTTGCAGATAAGTTCTGGAATGAAAATAATCTTTTAGATAAATATGTCGTTTGCCTGCAGCCCGGAAGCGGAACAAGCGGCTTTGCAAGGGAATGGGATGATAAGAATTATGCCGAGCTTGGAAGGAGATTGACGTCAGAATATGAAAATATCAGGATTTTATTGACAGGACTGAAAGCTGATTTTGAAAGATGTGAAAATATTGTAAAGGGAATAGGTAAAAATGCAATGAATATTTCAGGTCTGTACAATATGGATAGGGATCTGGCAATTATTAAAAAAGCAAATTTAATGGTTTGCGGGAATACAGGTATTCTTCATCTTGCCGCAAGTGTAAAAACCAAAACTATAGGTTTGCACGGTCCGAATAATCCGATTTTATGGGGTGCATATGATAAAAATGCAATAGTTGTTCAGAGCGATATTTTCTGCAGTCCCTGTCTGTTTCTTGGTCATGAATTTGGCTGCAAACATCCTGTTTGTATGGATAGGATTTTAGTTGAAGATGTTTATCAAAAAGTTATTGAATCTATCAATTCCGATAATTTATCCTCAATTAAATTAAGTGCTTAGTTTTTGTCTTTAAAGTGCTGATTAATTTTAATAGTTTGAAAGTACATATACTTACCTGATTTCAAAACACATATAAATATTTTTATACAATGGAAGAACAAGACATAAGGTTAATGAAGGGCAATGAAGCCATGGCAGAGGCAGCT
>PMIW01000002.1 GCA_003158365.1 Ignavibacteriota bacterium
TATTTCACGCAGATGAAATATGCTTTTTTTGATTATATGCCGTTGAATACTGACGACGGACTGGCACTATCATTCAGTCTCGGTTTGATACCAAACCAGTGGATTAACAATATCGAGAGCTATTATGGCTACAGAGGTGTACAAAAGACTTTAACGGATTACAGCTGGGTGACGGGACAAAGGATATTAAAAAACCCTGTATCCGGTAAAGCATACCAGGTAACAACATCTACAGGTTCGTTTTTCTCAAGTGCTGACCTTGGAATGACAACAAAATTATCTTTCCCTAAAAAATATGCAGAACTTTTTGTCAGTGTTTTAAACGGTAATGGTTTCAGGAATGAAGGATTCGACCAGAACAGGTTCAAGGATTTTATGGTAACAGGATTTATTCATCCGCTCGCAGGACAAATTGCAAAAAGAACCGAAATAATGAAAAATTCTAAAAAGACAAGACTTGATGGAATTACAGATTTAACGGTTGGCGGTTTTACTTATATGGGCAGATTGGCCAATAATGAATATGGAGTTGCAAACGGCGGTCAGTATAAAAATACAAGATTTGGTGGAATGCTTAATTTCAAACTTAACTTCACAAACTTTGGTTCATTAAAAATCGGCGGTGAATACAGTGCATTTACAAACCAGGTTCCATCAAATCCTCTAACACCGACAATAGACTCTACATATAGCGGCGGCGGTTTATCATCATGGTTGGAATTCAATCCACCCCTCGAACAGTTAAACGACAAATTATTCCTGACATTCAGGTATGATATGTTCAAAGCTCAAAACACAGATAACGGTTCAACAGCTTTCTTTGATAAAGGAAAACAATCTTTAATGATTATCGGTTTAATGTTCAAACCTGCCAGCTTATTGACTATCGGTGTAAGTTATCAGAGTACTAGCTATGACCAGAACTATGTTGTAAAATATGANNGGTACTACAGCAAGCAGCATAAACAGATTTTATATAAATACTATATTGGATTTCTAAAATATTCTCATCTTTCAAATTAAAAGCCTCTCTGTTTATTGGTTCAGAGAGGCTTTTTTTATATGATAATAATTTCATAAAACAAAATTAACAATTTCTTTAAACTATTTATAATTATATAAAATATGAATTATATTTTTGAACAGGAATAGATACACGATAGTATTTATTCTTAAAGAATAATTCAGATATAATTTTTTTTCTGTCTGTTTGCCCCTCTGTTATTGGTTCAGAGGGGTTTTTTTNNTTTTTTTGATTTTAAGCCCCGATTGGATTCAACTTAGTACGTTTTTTATCCATTTATATTTAAATTGATTATTAATTCTATTTTTCTTTTATATTAATGTAAATATTAAATTAAAGTCCCAGCAAATTTAATAATTAATAAATTAAAATAGAGAATTATTTTTAACGTAATATTTTGAAGTGTGTTCATTTCTTAAATACATAATTTAAAAAATTAATATGAAAAAATTTCTTTACTATTCGGTTTTAATTATTTTAATTCAAATAATATTCCCATCCGGTATTTGTTTTTGCCAGTGGACAAAAACATTTGGACCCGCTAATATTAATGTTATTTCCCTTGCTTCCAGCGGTGCCGATGTAATAGCCGGGACATTCAGAAAGGGTATATATTATTCTACTAATAATGGTACCAACTGGGCACTATCGAATTTAGATACTGCGTGGGTAGATGCTCTGGCTATAAATGGAACAACAGTTTTTGCAGGTATGGATGACCAGGGGGTATTTCGCTCAACCAACGGAGGAGCGAACTGGATTCAGACTTCCTTAAATAATAAGACGATATTTTCACTCACAGTAAACGGTACAACCGTTTATGCAGGTACAAATTGGGACGGGGTTTATAAATCAACCAACAATGGTGTTAGCTGGACTCAAACTTCATTGACAGGCATGGCAATTTATTCGCTTGCCTTATTCGGAAGTTCTCTTTATGCGGCTACAACGACTGGAGTCTATGCAACTCCTAACGGAGGGACTAACTGGTCACTGACATCATTCACGGCATCTTGCCGCTCATTAGCAGCAAGCGGTTCCGCTGTCTACGTGGGGACGGACTATAACGGCGTCTACCGCTCTACAAATAACGGAGCTAACTGGACACAGACTTCGCTCAATAACAAAACCATTATGTTTCTTGCAATAAACAGCTCGTATATTTTTGCAGGAACGGAGCAGGGATTATACATTTCAACAAATAGCGGAACCAACTGGACTCAATCATTATTGAATGAGAGCAGGACAATATATGCAATATCTGTAGCCGGTTCACAGAATATGTTTATAACAGCAGACGTGGGTGGAGGAGTTCTTCGTTCAACAAATAACGGTACAAACTGGAAACAAACAACCTTAATGAATAACTCTGTTTATGTCTTCGGCAGGAAAATGGCTACACCTAATTTCTATTACTTTGCCGGGACCAACGGCTATGGTATATTTCGCTCTACAAATGAAGGCGACTCCTGGAGATATACTTCGTTTGGTTCTTTTACTGTTCATGCTATTACTGTTGCCAGTACAAATATTCTTGCAGGAAAGGATACGAATGGTGTCTATATATCCACTGATAACGGGTCAAACTGGACACAGACATCATTAGATAATGAGTATATTATGTCACTTGTATGGGGTAGTGCAGGAACATNNTGAATAATAAAAATGTCCAAGCTCTTGTTTTAAACGGTTCGACTATTTTTGCAGGTACAGTTAATAGCGGTGTTTATTATTCTACAAACAACGGGGCAAACTGGACTCAGACATCTTTATCCACACAATATGTAAAATGTCTTTACGTAACAGGTTCGTATGTTTTTGCAGGTACAGCGAACCTGGGAGTATATTATACAACCAATAATGGTACAAACTGGA
>PMIW01000143.1 GCA_003158365.1 Ignavibacteriota bacterium
AAATACGGTGAGAAACCCTTTAATATAGCTGTAATTCACGGCGGACCCGGAGTGCCGGGATATATGTCCCAGGTTTCTTCGGAATTGGCTGAACTGTGCGGGGTAATTGAACCATTTCAGTCTGCAGGTACAGTTGACGGACAGGTTGAGGAGTTGAGACTAATTTTAAAATCAAATGCGGATAAACCTGTTATACTGATCGGACATTCCTGGGGCGCATGGCTGAGTGTAATATTTGCATCTGAGAATTCTGATTATGTGAAGAAAATTATTTTAATCAGCAGCGGACCATTTGATGAAGACTATGCAGAAAATATTAATGAAACAAGATTAAACAGACTTTCCGAAGATGATGCGGAAGAGTTAAATAAACTGAAAGCTGAACTTAATAATCCCAATGCTGCCAATAAAAAAGATATTTTTAAGAAATTCGGTGATTTAAGTTCAAAAGGGGATTATTACAAGCGGATTAATTTTAATGATGATATTCTGGATTATCAACCCGCAGTATTTCAGACTGTAATGAGGGAAGCGTTATATTTAAGAAAAAGCGGTAAATTATTGAGAATGGCTGGAAGAGTGAATTGTCCTGTTGTTTCCATACACGGGGATTACGACCCGCATCCTTATAAAGGTGTCGAGGAAACACTTTCAAAAGTTGTGAAAGATTTTAAATTTATTTTATTAAAAGACTGCGGGCATTATCCGTGGAATGAAGAATTAGCGAAAGAAAATTTTTTTGATATTTTAAAAAACGAGTTAATTTATAACAGTGAATAATATTACTGTAAATAGAAAACGAATTAATTATCAGTTTTATAATCTGAATTACATGGATAAAGAAGTTTGCCTGGTGTTTCTTCACGACGGACTCGGGAGCTTAAAACAATGGAGTGATTTTCCATATAAAATAAGCAGTGAATTAAAAATACCTGCTTTTGTATATGACAGAGTCGGACACGGGGAGTCAGATGATCTGATAATGAGAAGAAGTAATAATTTCTTTCATAGAGAAGCAGAAAACCTGAACAGGCTTCTTAAAAAATTGCAGATAAACTGTAATATCTTTTTAATCGGAAGCAGCGACGGGGGAACCATTGCACTGATTTATTCGGTATTGTTTCCTGAAAATGTAAAAGGAATAGTGACAATTGCAGCACATACCTTTGTTGAAGAAAAAACAATTTCAGGAATACTTGAACTTAAAGAAAAATATACAAAATACAGTGTTGGTAACTATTTAAAAAAATTTCATGGTGAGAAAACAGATACTTTGTTTAAAAGCTGGACAAATCTCTGGCTTTCGAGGAAATTCAGAGAGTGGAATATTTTTAAAGATTTGAAAAAAGTAAAATGTGATGTACTTGCATTGCAGGGAGATAATGATGAATACGGAACAAAAGCTCAGTTAAAATCGATTAAGGAAAATGTAAAGGGCAGATGTACTATTAAACTGGTTAAAGATGCAAACCACTTTCCGCATATTAAGAAAGAAGAAGAAGTTTCCGTATTAATTAAGAAGTTTATTGACAATAAAATCACCGGCTTTAACAAACGCTCTTCCTCTGTGCGATATTGAGTTTTTTTCTTTTTCCGACATTTCAGCATATGTTTTATCGAATCCATCCGGAATAAAAAGAGGGTCATAGCCGAAACCTTTCTCACCATGTTTCTTTTTTGAGATTCTACCTTCGCATATTCCATCAAAAAAATTATATTTGTCATCATTCTCGTAAATACAAACAACAGTTTTAAAATATGCACGGCGATTTTCTTCCGGAATATTAGTCATAGCATTTAATAGTTTAATGCAGTTATCATCGTAAGTGGCATTTTCACCTGCGTATCTCGAAGAAAATACACCGGGTTCGTTATTTAAAGAATATACAAATAATCCCGTGTCATCAGCAATGGTGGGGATTTTCGCAATTTTATACATTTCTTCGGCTTTCTTCAATGCATTTCCTTCGAGTGTGTCTTTATCTTCTTCAACTTCGATGTCAATGCTTAAATCCGAAAGTGTGAGCAATTCAATTTTATCATTATTCAGGATATTTTTTATTTCAATAATCTTGTGCTTGTTATTTGTAGCAATAAGTATTTTCATTCTGAATTTATTTTATTAATTCTTCTTTGTATTGCAGCTGGTATAATTTATAATATAATTCCTGCTGTTCGAGCAATTGCTGGTGAGTTCCGATTTCTTTTATTTCACCTTTATGCATAACTATGATTTTATCACAGCTTTGAATTGTAGATAACCTGTGGGCAATGATAATTGATGTTCTTCCTTCGATTAGTTTTTTTATTGCATCCTGAATAAGAAGTTCAGTTTCAGTATCCACGCTTGATGTTGCTTCATCCAGGATTAATATCCTGGGGTTATAAGCCAGCGCACGTGCGAATGATATTAGCTGCTTCTGTCCCACGGATAATGTGCTTCCTCTTTCATTTACTTTATGATATATCCCTTCGGGCAGGCTGTCAATGAAATCCTCAAGACCTGTATTCCTGATGGATTCATCAATCGTAGCATTTGATATAATATCATTTCCCAAATCTATATTCGATTTTATATCTCCAGTGAATAAAAACACATCCTGCAGTACAATTGCAATATTGCTTCTCAAGTCCCTCTGCCTGAATTCTCTGATATCCGTTCCGTCAAGAGTAACAGAGCCTTTTAATACATCATAAAACCTGCAAAGTAAATTAATAATAGTACTTTTCCCTGCTCCGGTAGCCCCGACAAATGCAACTCTTTCGCCTTCGCTGATATCAAAGCAGATATTCTTCAGTACGTAATCCTCATCGTTGTATGCGAACCAGACATTTTTAAATTCAATATTGCCTGAAACATTTTCAAGCGCGACCGGATTTTGAGGATCCAGAATCGGTGATTTACTGTCAAGAAGTTCGAATATCCGTTCGCTCGAAGCCATTGCCGTCTGAAGGATATTGTATTTTTCAGATAAATCCCGTATTGGCCTGAAAAACATTTCCGTGAACTGTATAAATGAAATAATTACACCGACAGAAATAACATTGCTGAGGACCTGTCCTCCGCCGTACCAGATAATAAGACCGACCGCTATTGCGCCGATTAATTCGACCACGGGGAAGAATACAGCGTAATAAAAAATGCTTTTCTTGTTCTGGTCTGTATGCTCACGGTTTATTTTTTCAAATTCCTCTATAGTCTGTTTTTCTTTTACAAAAAGCTGAACAACAGATATACCTGTAATATGTTCCTGAATATAAGAATTCATTTTTGCCACGAGTATTCTTATGTTTGAATATGATTTACGGACTTTTTTTCTGAATACCGAAGTAGCATAAATCAAAATGGGCAACACGGAAAGAGATACTAAAGATAATCGCCAGTCAAGTGTAAACATGAACCACAGAATCCAGATAATCGTAAATATATCACCGAATGCAGTTACAAGACCGGAAGAGAAAACTTCATACAGCACTTCAATATCGTTTGTTACGCGGGTTACCAGTCTTCCTATGGGATTATTATCGAAAAATTTTAAATTAAGGCTTATTGTATGTTCAAAAACTTTTTTTCTTAAATCGTAAATTATTTTTTGACCTATCCAGCTTGTCAGGTATGCCATTAAATACTGAATAATACCCTGAGCAATAAGTGTTCCCAGCAATACAATTACTATCCACTGCAGACCGGGAATATCTTTGTTGGCAATTTTATCATCTATGGCAATCGGTGTTAATCGCGGTCTGACGGCAGCAAGAGCCGCAATAGTAATAGTCAGTATAGTTGCAATTGCTATTTGTAATTTATACGGTTTAAAATAAGTAATAAGACGCCTGAATAACCGGGAATCAATCGATTTTCCGATTACCTCTTCTTCTTTTTTATATTTTGTTTTATTTTCCGGCATTAAGCTTCTTTTATTTCCTCTTCCAACAATTGTTTTAAATAAATATTATAATAAATTCCTCCGAGATTTATCAATTCATTGTGAGTTCCTTCTTCTTTAATATTGCCGTTACTCAGTACAATAATATTATCCGCATTTTGTATTGTAGATATCCTGTGGGAAATTATGATACTTGTTCTTGTCTCCATAATTTTCTTTAATCCCTGGAGAATTTCTTCTTCCGTATGAGTATCTACCGAAGAAAGAGAATCATCGAGAATCAATATTTTTGGTTTTAAATAAACTGCTCTTGCAATAGAAGTTCTTTGTTTTTGACCTCCGGAAAGTGTGATTCCGCGTTCACCTATTATAGTATCAAATTTCTCAGGAAATAAAATTACATCTTTATAAAGACCGCTTATTTTTGAAGCATCAATCACCTCTTCTTTATCGACCAATTCCGAAGAATATGTAATATTTTTTTCGAGGGAATCCGAAAAGAGAAAAGATTCCTGAGGTACGACGCCAATTGATTTACGCAACACACCAAGAGGGATTTGTTTAATATTATAGCCGTCTATTAAAATTTCGCCTTCGGATACATCATAAATTCTCGGTAATAAATTTATGAGTGTGCTTTTTCCTACGCCTGTATGGCCGATAATTCCGAGTGTACTGCCGCCCGGGATTTTCAGATTTAGATTTTTAAGGACATAATTATCGGTTCCGGGATATTTAAAGGATACATTTGCAAATTCTATATTGCCTTTTATTTCATCAACTTTCAAGTTTTTCATTATATTTTCATTATCAGAAATATCCGGTTTTGTATTAATTATTTTCATCAATCTTTGCATAGACGGAGCGGCTCTCTGTACAAGGTTTATAACCCATCCAAAGGCAATCATAGGAAAGGTCAACTGTCCGAGATAAACCATAAATTCCGCTACATTTCCGATTGTCAGACTTCCGTTTATAACTTTTAACCCACCGAAATAAAT
>PMIW01000167.1 GCA_003158365.1 Ignavibacteriota bacterium
CAAGCTCAGCATTCCTTTTATGAGGAGACTGCTTGAAATAAATTACACTTTATACTACTCAAGGTTTGCGGTGAAAGAAGATAAAATTCTAATGAAGTTTGACAGTAACATATTTGACTGTTCGCCGAATAAATTATATTTTGCGCTGAAAGAACTTTCGACCAAAGCGGATAAGCAGGATGACCTTCTGCTCGACGAGTTTTCGGTTTTGCACAATACAGATGAAAATACAGTAGAAGAATTACCCGCAGAGATAAAAGAAATTAAATTTAAATATTTTATAAAATGGATATCGGATACGATTAAAAGAATAGGCGAATTGAATGAAAGCAGGTTTGACGGGGCAATTTCATATTTACTTCTTTCGGTAATTTATAAGACGGATTACCTGCTTGTGCCCGAAGGAAAAATAACAAATGAAATCGAGAAACTAAGCCAGATATACTGGGCAAGCGACAACAAGAAATTGCTCGAGAAGAATATATTAATAAAAGACAGCATGAAGAAACTGCTTGATTATAAAAAAGAAGACGTGATGAAATCTTTTTATAAAGTGAAGGCAACATTCGGGATTATGAGTCCCGCTGCATTCACGAGCATTACGGGAGTTATTAATGACAACATGGGCAATGTAAAATGGTACAGTGAGAATAATTACGAAGACATAGCACTTGCAATTCTGGAATATATTGCAGTTTACTGTTTTTTCATGTACGGGATGCCGAAACCAGTCATGGAATTATTCCAGTTAGCTGAAACAATTATTAACCAGGAATTTTTCAATGAATACGGTGTAAAGGAAATTTTATTTAACTCAGGCGAAAATAAATTAAACGAAGATTTGATAAAACAATTAATCGGCGGGACGTTAGAAAGAGGAAAGCAGCAGTTTACGGAACTGAAATTCGACTTGGCGAAACTGGATTTCAGCAGCAGGGTTCTATTTATAAGTTCACTTTACAAAGAAATGTTAAATTTAAACTTCAATATATAAAATGCTAACAGAAGAGATTATCAATTTATTCCAGCCGGTATTGGTTCAGATAGCAACACCACAGGGTACGGGTACGGGTTTTTTTCTGCGGGATTATGATCTTATCATAACGAATAATCACGTAGTGCAGAACAATTCGGAAGTAGTTATCAGCGGAAAGTTTATTCCGGAGTGCATGTCACCGGTATATTTCAACGATCCTAAATACGATATAGCATTTATAAGGGTTCCTCAGGAATTAGACGCTGCACCTGTGCATTTAGGCACATCAAGGCCTGTGGCAGACGGGGAAAAAGTAATTGCAATAGGTCATCCATACGGATTGAAGTTCACTGCGACGGAAGGAATTGTATCCAAGGCAAAGCGTCTTCACAACGGACTTAATTACATACAGATCGATGCGGCAATAAACCCCGGGAACAGCGGCGGACCGCTTGTAAACAGTAACGGAGAGGTGATAGGTATAAATACTTTTATAATAGCGGGAGGGAATAATCTTGGCTTTGCATTGCCGAATGAATACCTGATTGAATCGCTGAATGAATATAAAGAGCATTTCGGGGAAATGGCAGTGCGTTGTTCATCCTGCATGAATATAGTAACACAGCAGAATATCGACGGTGAATATTGCCCGTTCTGCGGAACGAAAGTAGAACTTCCTGTGCTTAAAAAAGATGAAGAGTATAAACCTGTCGGAGTGAGTGCTGTTATAGAAAACATCCTGACAGAACTCGGCAAGGATGTAAAGCTTTCACGCAGGGGGCAATACGGCTGGGAAGTAAAGGAAGACAGTGCCACGATAAGAATCAATTATAATGAAAACGGATTTATAGTAGGGGATGCATATATATGCAGGCTGCCTAAAATGAATATAGGAGCACTGTATGAATTTTTGCTAAAGGAAAATTACAATACTGAGGGGATTTTGTTCTGCGTTAGTAATCAGGATATAATATTATCTTCATTAATATTCGAGCAGTACCTGACATTTGATACAGGGAAAACTATTTTTAATAATTTGTTCAAGAAGGCTGATTATTTTGATGATTTCCTGATACAGAATTACGGCTGTCTGCCGAGAGCGACGGAAGAATAATGATGAATGCTGAATTCTGAATTGTAAGAGTGTAATTATATCATATATAAATCGTTATGAAATAACCGATTCATAACGATTTTTTTATTTTCAATATCATATACACCACTGTAACATTTCATAATTCTTTCCGTAATATTAAAAGGAAATTAAAAATTTAAAATAATTAATTAAGTTAAATGAAAAAGATAACCGGACAGTTTTTATTTCTTTGCTTAATTCTCTTTGCCTTTTATACATCTTCATATTCACAAAATAAAACAACATTTGCTGAAATCAAAGGAACGGTAGTCGATAAATCATCCGGAAATGCTCTCGAATCTGCAACAATCCAGCTATTCAAAGCAGAAGATTCATCTTTAGTTTCAGGAGCATCTTCGGATAAAAGCGGAAATTTCATTATAAAGGATATTCCTGAAGGTCATTATACACTAAGGGTGAGTTACATGGGTTATGCTACGGCTGTTGCAAGAAATGTGATTGCCGGAGCGGATAAAAAAGAAATTAATTTCGGTACCATTAAGCTCGAAGAGAATACAGAAATGTCGCAGGAAATAAATGTCGAAGCAGAAGCTCCGCAAATGACAATGGAAGACGGGAAAAAAATATATGATGTAAAAAAAGATATGACTGTGCAGAACGGGAATGTGCTTGATATGCTGAAAAATGTTCCTTCTGTATCGGTTGATAATGACGGTAACGTGAGTTTACGCGGAAGCAGTAATGTAAAAATTCTGATAGACGGAAAACCCTCCGCATTATTGAGTAACGGAACGCAGGTACTTCAGAACATTCCCGCAAGTTCGATCGAAAAAGTGGAGATAATCAATAATCCGTCCGCAAAATATGAAGCAGAGGGAGTTTCGGGGATAATAAATCTGATAATGAAACAAAATCTGAATACTACGGGTTATAACGGGAATCTGAAACTGAACGGGGGAACAGAGGACAAGTATAACTTTTCGACAGGGGGTTCGATGAAAAAGGGAAATTTGAATATGAACGGGAGTTACAGTTACTGGAACTATTTTTTACCCGGCAGTACAAATATTAACAGGACAAGTTTCTCGAGCATAGAATCGAGAATTGCAACAAATGATTTTACCTGGCGTTACAAGGGGATTTCGCATTACGGTTCATTCGGAATGGATTATGATTTTGACAAATTAAATAATTTGTCCCTGGTTTCCAATATTTTCTTTTATAACAGAAATATATTGTTAAAAAACAATCTGAATTTTTTTGATAATAATAATAATCCGACAAATTCTTTCAGAAGCAACAACAACGACCAGAAAGACGGATATAATTTCGATGTTACGATGACATATACCAAGAAATTCCAGCAGAAAGAAAGGGAATTTACGGCATTTTTGAATTACTCCAAACGTTATGAAAATGCACCTTTGAATTATGCAAATTTTGATTCGACTAACACTCCGAATTTTACACAAAAAAACTCATATTATAATTTTAATTTTATTAACGGGCAGGCGGATTACACGCATCCGTTCAGTGAAAATTCAAAACTGGAAACGGGAATTAAATCAAATGTCAGGTTTATAAAAGGACAATTAAGTTACAGTTTCCAGGATAGAAATTCCGGCATATGGCTGCCATTACCCGGGAATGATAATGATGCAGATTATAAAGACATTGTATCAGCAGCATACGTGACCTTTTCAAATAAATACAAAGACTTCAGTTACCAGGGCGGATTAAGGGCCGAGCATACCTATCTTGACTTCTCGATATTACTGGGAACGCAGAAATTCAACAATAACTATATTGACTTTTTCCCGAGTTTAAATTTAACTCAGAAAATCGGGAAAGAAAACCAGATGCAGCTGACATACAGCAGAAGGATAAACAGGCCGAATTTATTTTTCCTGAACCCGTTTGTAGAACAGTTTGATGAATTCACAAAAAGGTCGGGAAATCCATATCTGAATCCCGAATACGTACATTCTGTTGAACTGGGATACACGAGATATTTGAGCTTTGCATCAATATCACTTTCCGGCTATTACAGGAATGTAAATAATGTTATTAATTTCATAAGCAACGTTGATACAAACGGAGTGTCTTTATCGAAGCCTGAAAACAGCGGGAAATCAAATACATATGGAATGGAATTTCTTTACCAGGGCGGATTTGCGAAATGGTGGTCATTCAATTTAAGTGCGGATTATTTCAGCACAAACATATTCGATAACAGCATAATAAGCGGTTTCGATAAAACCTACAACGGATGGTCAGGTAGAGTCACTTCGAATGCATCCATACCCGATATAATGGATGTTCAGTTGAGTTATTTTTATTCGG
>PMIW01000208.1:0-5139 GCA_003158365.1 Ignavibacteriota bacterium
CGGGTCTTCGAGCATAAAGAAATTCATGTTATTATCTTTCGTATAAACACGGAGTTTTACAAGAATCATATCACCCGATTTCACATTTCCGTCGAAATATTTTTTTCTGTAAATAATATTCTGCCCGTTATAGGCTTCATATTTTTCGAGTTTAAAATATTCTTTCTCTATTCTGAATCCTTCTTCTCTTGGAGATATATTGTCGGAATCCCAGAAATAGCTCGCATTTCCGGAGAAATAAATTTTTCCTGTACCTTCTTTATCAATGCGGATTTCGTTTTTGCCTTCTTTGAGTTTATATCCCGGAATTTTTATAAGTGAATCTTTTAAAAAGATATCATCTTTAGTCATATGTTTTTCCATATACTTTTCGCCGTTTACGAATATCTTTACATTATAATCGGGAGTAAGTTCCTGTGAGTTTTTAAGATAGTCAACCATTGCATAAATAATAATTGCTGTTTCCTGTGTATTTCTCCACGCAAGTCCCTGTCTTTGCATCATAAGCCAGCGAATGATTTTATTTTTAAGTTCCGGGCTCCCCTTAATATTGACCAGTGCTTTTAATCCCATAGCAGTTGTCTGCACTTTATCATCCTGCCAGTTATAATGGAATGATTGTCCTTCCCAGTATGCACCGCCTTCACCCGAAGACACGGCACGGTTTTCGAGGTCGCCTGCGACTTTTAATGCTTTTTCATTATCTCCCATAATCTGGTATGTCATTGCGATTAAGCTTCTTGCATAATCATTTATATTTTCTTCGAGGAGTTTATCAAGTTCATATTTGTATTTTTCAGTATCTTTACCTTCGGCAATTGCCATTGAATAAAGCACATAAGCTTTGGTTGTAGGGTCGAGATTATTGTTCAACGAGTTTTTCATCGAAGATAAACCTTTTGAAATTACGTCACTTCTAATTTCATATCCTGCAGATTTAGCGATGGATAAACCATAGACAACGTATGCAGTCATAAATGGATTTGTCAAATCATTTGTCCACCAGCCCCATCCGCCGTCTGAATGCTGAAATCCGTACAGTCTCTTCAAACCTGCATCTACCATTTTCGGAAGATTCATTTTAGTCGCTTCGTTAATAGGCGCATTTAAATCTTTATATGCACTTGCCACGACAACAGTAGGAAGGAAGCGGCTCATTGTTTGTTCGACGCAGCCGTAAGGATAGCCCGCGAGTTCATCGAGTGAGCTCAAAATTGTAGATGCAAGCGATGGAGCAACAGAGAATTTTAGTCCGACACTTCTTATATCTGTTCCCATTGGGAAATCAATATATTTTTTTTCCGAAACATTTTCTTCCGAATAATCGGCTATTACTGGTTGTATGATTTCCAGTCCTTTAGGCTGAAGAGGAACTTTCAGTTCGACTGCATCTGATTCTTCATTGGTTAATGCTTCAGCATAGAGTTTTGCCTCCCCGTAGGGATTATCGACTTTAATTTTCCAATCAATGCTTTTATCCGAATTTGATGCAATGTTAATATATTTTTCATTTTCACCTACGAGTGAAACATTTGTTGCCTTAAATTTTACCTTAACATTTTTTTCTGAAGAAAGATAATTATGAATTACTGTTGTGATTGTGATTTCATCTTTATTTTGCAGGAAACGCGGTGTTTCCATTCTGACGAGCAGGTTTTTCCTTGTTGTTACAGTTTGAGTCATCTGTCCTACTTTAGTATCTTCAGTGATAACTCTCGAAGTGATGCGCCATGATGTCAGATTATCGGGATATTTTATATTTACAATTGCATAACCTTCTGCATCGGTTTTTGTATACGGCGACCAGTATAGTGCATCGACAAATTCAGATCTTACTTCAGCTTCTTTAAAGTCAGTTTCTTTTCCTGTTTCGTCATTTCCTTTCCTGTTCATTTTCATTTTATTGACTTTCCTGTCTTCGGGCTTTGAAGGAGCCATAATTTTTGATTCTTCCATTACTGTTCCGCTGCGAGTCTGCGTGACTGCATCGGACAATTCACCATCAGAATATATATTATCCTCTTTTGTTGTATAGAGTTTAATTGTTTTGGTTTCACCTTTTGACAAAGAAATTTGCTTCAGATCATCATAATCAAGATTTTGATAATATATTCCGATAGAATATGAGCCTGCAGGTAATTTGAATTCAAAACCACCGTCCGAATTTGTTACGGCTGCTTTATAGTCTTCATCTATTACTATCGTTGCATTTGCAACGGCTATATCGTTTTTGGTATATAAAGTACCTTTGACTGTTGCAAGGTCGCTTTCTTTTGTCGAGCGCAAATTAAATTTTTCATATATAGTCATTAAACGGGAGTAACTGTAATTTGAAGTGTAAGTATTGAAAGTAGTCGAGACCTGAGTAAAATTATATCCGTAATAAACTTTACGAATATCTTTTGCAGTTTCATCTTTAACCGAATAAATACTTTCATCAATGATACCCAATGATACTTCGGCATTCCTTACCGGATTCCCGTTATTATCGAGTACACGAACCTTTAATTCACCTTCTTCACGCGGTTTATAAATCAGTTTGGATGTCTCTACATTCACAGTGAGAAACTTATCTTCAGGAATTAACATAACGGACTTGCTCGAAGTATAGAACTGTCCATTATTTACAAAGTTAGCGCTGATTATAAAATTGGATGTGTAATATTCATTAATGGGAAATTCGATATATTTTGACGAGCCTGTGAATTTTTCAACTTTGTATGCAATAATATTATCCGTCTCTGTTGTAAAGAGAATATTCACATCAGGTATTGATGAATAGACAATTGCTTTACATATATCGCCTTTTTTATAATTGTCTTTATCCGTTATAATCTGAACTCCGCTTGACTGGTTGTAATTCCACCAGTAATTATCACTTCCCCATACATAAAAATATGCATTAGTGGAAATCTCTTTTGCTCTTTCATCACTGGCTTTAATGATAACTGAATAATAGCCTTCGGCACCGTTGTCAGGGATATCGAATGTTACGATTCCTTTACCATCTGATTTTGTTCTTCCCCTGAAGGTTTGTGAAAATTCCTTGTTTTCCTTGTAATCGTACATGCTCCAAGTACTTCTGTATATTTCAACTGTAAAATCTGTTTGAACCGGTTTATCCGAAAAATCATTTGCCATAATCTCAATATTCGCTTTTTCGCCCGGTTTATACAGGTACCTGTCGCATTTTGCATTCAGATAAAATCCTCCGCGTGTGACCAGTACGGTTGTAACACCTGTGATTTCGCGTCTTGATTTATCAACGACCTTTGCCTGAACAATATATTTGTAATCTGTTTCATAACCGTACCAGTAATAGTACCAGTCATATTTCTGATGTTCCTGCCTGAACTCTTCTTTTATCCTATAATTAAAATCAAATTTCCCTTCGCTGTTGAGTTTACCTTTCCCGCTGTATATATAATCCGCATTATTAAATTTGTTGTTATTATCGAGCGAAGAATAATATTCTTCATACCAGGAAGCCCATTCCGAAAAAGCCCACCAGGGCTTATAGTAGCGGACTCTATAGACATTATATTCGACGTCAGCATCTGCAACCGGGCTTCCGAAAAAATATTTTGCATCTACTGATGCGTTCAGATTATCATCGCCAAAATACTGGCTTTTGTCTGTTGTAACTGTCACTTTATATTCGGGTTTCTTGTATTGTTCGACAGTGAATATGATGCTCGAAGAATTTTTTTCATTTATCTGGGTAAGAATTGTATAATTACCGAGAGGGGCATCTTTATCGATTGAATATGCACCGTCGAAACTACCTATATCATTTGTTCTTAAAACTTTTTTATAAACTTCCGCATTCCTTGCATCTTTGATGGTAACAGTAATATCCCGATTTGCATATGATTCATATCCTGTTGATATTTTTCTTTTTATAGTTCCTTTAAACAATACATCCGATTCAGTACGGTATACAGGCTGGTTTGTGAAAATATAAGTATTAAATCTATCCGCTGAATATCCGAAATAGAGATACGGATCGGAAACCACAATATCATCGCCGGATTTACCTATTATAAGCGGAATTTTATTCTCGTCTGTTTTCAGTATTTCATCTTTTACTTCCTGAAAGAAAGTTCCCTCACCCGAGGAAATTCCTTTACCGATTTGGTTTGCACCTAGATAAAAATTTAAATCTGCATTTGATACAGGGTTTCCCGACTTTCTGTCGATAACATATGCAAGCATTGAGTTGCTTCCTGCTTTTGAAATCACTCCACAATTTGTTATTATGAATCCGCAGTAGCCAACCTGGTTGCCTGCAGAGACCTTAATAAGGTAAGCACCTTTCTCCGTTACATTTATCGGAACACTTTCATTTATATAGTAGTAACCGTAATCATTGGTTGGTTTGATATTTTTACTAAAAGAACCAACTTCATCGCAGAGATAAATCAGGTTTGTACTGTCCCTGCCAAAAACGTCAATATTATATCTGGAAGTCTGATTGGAATAAAAACCTGCAATATCTTTAATTTTATAAATCTGGAATAATAGATTAATTTTCCTTTTCCTGTTTTTATTGTCGTAGTTATAGTCGTATGAAGACAGATAAACTGAAATATTATCGCCCGGAAAATAATAATTATTCGAAGAAAGATAAAAAGAAGCATTAAAATCGTCTGATGCTGATTTTGAATGAAGCGGAGCAGCAGAGGACAAAAATGCTATAATTATTGATACGAAAAAAACTGTAATTGATTTTTTCACTGTTATAAAAATAAAAGTTAATAAATTTGTTTTTATAAGAGGCTCTTGGTTTTTATATTCAGAATCCGGGATTTTGTTCCGTGATGTGTACACTTTTTCAGAAAGGATTCATAATTATCCGCTTTATGTATCTTTATCGTGCTTCTCAAAAATACTGTTTGTTGTATATTTATTTGTGAAAAAATATTTTATTTTACATTAATCTTATCCTGCAGAATTGAAAAAGTTATTTAACAGGCTCATTCATAAAAAGCATATTACTTTGCTGCTGGTTTACAGCGGTTTTCATTCGCTGATAATGATATTTCTTTCCCTCTGGCTGGTCAACCAGCATTTTGTTTACGGTGATGAAAGAATATTATTCCAGGCGACAGCGGGAATAAAAAAAATCATACTCGGAAT
>PMIW01000208.1:5161-6084 GCA_003158365.1 Ignavibacteriota bacterium
TGCGATATTTTTTTCAAGGATTCTTCATCTTTTGATTCGCTTTTATATTCAAAATTAAAGGATTTGAAAAAATTCATCGTGCCTTATCACCTGTCGGAATCAGGAACCGTTGATGAACCTATATTTAATGTAAACAAAGGACTTGCGGATTACCGTTTAATACAATATGTATTTATGAAATATCCTCTTGTATCAAATGATTCGTTGAAAAGTCTTCCGCTCAGGATGTACGAGGATTTATCCGGAAATAAATTTGAAAAAAGAGGAATGTTATCATACCTTGGAAGAAAACCGGTTTTTAGTACAATCATAATTGATTTTAAGTTGAGGTATTACGAATTACTGGACAGGAATACGGATAAGATGTACAATCTTGTGAATCTCGGAGATTTAATCAGGATGACTGACAGTGCGTTTTACAAATCGGTAAACAATAAAATAATTCTGATAGGTGATTATTACGAAAGGGATATTCATCAGACATTATTCGGAAAGATGTCTGGGACATTGATTTTGCTGAATATTTACCTATCTCTCTTAAGTCAGGAAAATATTATTTCATTCGGTTTATTGTTTCTGCTGTTTATCGGATATTTTGCTATTTCGTTTGATTTATTTTCTTCGGATGATTTAAAGGACAGGAAATACGGTAAGAAAATTGCACAGACAAAGTTCGGAAAGTTTCTTTTTAAATATTTAAGTTTTGTATTATATCTCGGGATAATATCCGTTGCCGCATATTTTTTATTCAATATACATTTGAATATTTTATTGCTCGCTTTTTATTTAAAAGCAGTTGATTCCTTGCTGAAATATATTAGAAACAAGAAGAATAATAAAGAAATGCCCTTATAAATAATTCATAAGGGTATTTTGCTTCAATTAAGTGTCTTTTAGTATATTGTAAATTATTAATAATCGTT
>PMIW01000185.1 GCA_003158365.1 Ignavibacteriota bacterium
GGCTCATAACCCGAAGTTCGTAGGTTCAAGTCCTACTCCCGCTACAAAGAATAATGTACCTCAAAGCAAAATGTTTTGAGGTTTTTTTGTAAGAATACTGATGAAAAAATATATGAAATATTTTTCTTTAATCATTGTTTTCTCTCTCATCTTATTTCTTCCTTATTCGAAGATAAGGACAGATAATCTGTATAAACCCGGAAAAAAATTATCAACAGTCATAATAGATGCAGGTCATGGCGGCAAAGACCCCGGTACAATAGGGATTTCAGGTGTATATGAAAAAAATATTGTACTTCCGATTGCGCTGAAAACAAGGGCACTTCTTTCGAAAGATTATGACGATTTGAAAATAGTGATGACGCGCGATAAAGATGAATTTATAGAGCTCAGGAACAGGGGGAAGATTGCAAACTCCGGCGGCGGTGATTTATTCGTAAGCATTCACTGCAATGCAAAAAAGTCGGAAGATAACGATAAAAATGGCTTTGAAGTATACATTATGGATCTGGCAAGACTTAATGATGCAACTACAATTTCTTATGAAGAAAATAAGTATCTGAATTTTGAAAAAAAGGATACGGCAAGATACAAGCAGTATGTTGATTATGTAATAACATCCATGGCTCAAAATTCATTTTTAAGGTGCAGTGAAAGGTTCGCAAGCATACTTCAGCAGGAAATGAGTATTGATACAAAGCTCGAGAACAGGGGAATCTTTCAGGCTGGGTTTTATGTGCTCGTAGGAGCATCTATGCCGACAATGCTGATAGAAACGGGTTATCTTTCCAGTAAGA
Source organism: Ignavibacteriota bacterium (assembly GCA_003158365.1). Classification (GTDB taxonomy): domain Bacteria; phylum Bacteroidota; class Ignavibacteria; order Tepidaquicellales; family Tepidaquicellaceae; genus FEN-1279. Next base: position 798 of record PMIW01000185.1, read on the forward strand.
GCGATGAAGAGTATCTTAGTTCCGACAAAGGGCAAAGTGATATAGCAAAGGCAATCTATAAAGCTGTAAGGCTTTATAAGTTTGACTACGATTTTGAAAACCTCCAACAGTAATAATCCATTAATTTATTTGTTTGATTTAGTGTAAACCATTTGGCAGGAATATCCCGATTCACTTTGTTATCAGGGTTGTTCGACTTGCATCCGGGAGAGCAGAATGAGTATAACATAAAAAAAAGGCTGTCTCTTTTGGGGACAGCCCTTAAATTAAATTTTAACTAACCTAACATCGAATTTTAAATCTTCCAATGTTTTTCTGGTGTCGTAAGTGTCGGTTTCATTTTTAAAGTTACCTACAAATACTCTCAGGCTAGTCGAGTCTTTATCATTGACCTGTACAATAAATACAGTGTCAAAGTTTTCGGACTCAATTTTACCGATTAGTTCATCAATATCTGTGAACGCGGAGTTTACTTCAAGTGTGTAACCCTTAAGGTTTTTTATCTTTTGGGTTATGTCATAATAATTCTGTTCTTCCGGAACCGAATTAACCGTGTTCAAAATATTGTCATCATCAGAATCAACTGTAAAAGACTTTATCTTAACCTTTTTGAGGGTGCTGATTATTTTTTGGATATTAAACTTCTCCAACTCCCGAGCTTTAGTCAGCTCTACGTATATACGTGAATTTGGAGGAAATACATCTTCAAAAAGATTTATTGGTTTAGAAGCCTCACTTAGGTCAGTTTCAGATTGGTCAAGATGTTGAACAACTTCTATTCTGACTTTGGCTAAGCCACCCATCTCAAGTTCAGTTTTTGCAGCTAAGGATAAATCAATTATTCTTCCATGAGCATATGGACCTCTGTCATTTACCCTTACTATGGTCGACTTCCCGTTTTCAAGATTTGTTACTTTCAACAAAGTGTTAAAAGGTAACGTTTTATGAGCTGCTGTGAGCTCATGAGTGTCAAATCTCTCACCGCTTGCGGTCTTTCTGCCGTTAAAACCGGGACCATACCAGGATGCAATTCCTTCCTCGTAAAACTCAGAGAAACTGCCTGAGGTTTGTGCTTGTAATGTGTTCTGATGAACGTAACTAATTGGAATTATTAAAATTAATGCGATTAATATCGCACCTAATTTAACGTTAAACAATACTACTTCTCCTGTTTATTTTATCAAAAAACTCTGTATAAAATCAATTCTACGCAATTAGTCGCGTTGATAATTTTATGGTAAAGAACGTGTTATAATTCTTGTTATATACTGTACTATAAATTACGGATTCAAAATATAAAGTTTGAGCTTTAGAGTCAAGTATAAAAACGATTTAATTTCTAATTACTTATTTTTTAATAATACTTTAAATTAATAAAAAACAAATATTTAAAAATGTTTTTATGCGTTTTTATCTGTTAAAGGCATTTTTTTCGGGAAAAGATTCAGTTAAATATATGTAAAATAATAATATATTTGCTTTTTTCAGGATTTTAATATTACACCTAAATTTTCGTGTGCGTTCATTTTTATTGTCAAAGGTCTCTTCAACCTGATGTGCCTGACATATGTCTTTTCTTCGACTGTCTGCTGTTGAAGTAACCAGTCCCAGTCAAGATTACTCTNNTTTATTTGTTGTATTTACAGTAAAATAGCCTATTGAAAATGATGTAAGATTCTGGAAGAAATGTGAACCTTGTGATGGTTCAACTACCATATCTTTCATACCTGCTTCAACAATAACCTTTGCTCCGCTGATTTGTGACCATGTCACAGGTATTCCAAGCCAAGGGTCAAGTGTACCCCATCTGCCTACCCCGATCAAAAGGTAAGGTCTGTTTTCCTGAAGCATCTTCCCGTTAAACTGGTTGACTTCCATTGCTACTTCCCGGCTTTTTGCCCTGTCGAACTTGTGTATATCTACAACGATAATATCTTTAATGTCTTTTATAACTCCGTTACCCAAAACCTCATTACTTTGACATAGGATTTTACTTTTTTTGATGCCATCGATATTAAGTTCTTCAGTTTCCTGGCTTACTACCAAAGGTCTCATTTGCAAAACCCCAAAATGTCTCTTTTCCCCGTGTACATTTGACATATTTACAGCAAATTCAATTTCTACTGCCGTACCCATTCCCCAACTCCCTAAGTCGAGTAGTAGTTCCAGTATTTGAGGTAACGGGAATATCTTATTCTTAAGAATAGGTGCAAATGTAATTAACCTAATGCCGTTTCGGGATATTCCATCTGATATTGAGTCGTTTTCAGGAGAATAAGTCGAACCCACAAAGTTTAGTGTTCCGTCTTCCTCTGCTGTTCTGACATCATATTTCTTCATATATTCTTCCTGGACAATCACATTCGGATTTTTAAGGTCACTTACAGTATTGAGGTCAAGAGCAAAGAAATCCTGCTGGTTGTTATTAAGGGCTTCTTTAGTACTGTGAAATTGAATCAAATGCGTCGGATACCTTGGACAGAATCTAATTGATGTGCCGCCTTCCACTATTGTTTTGCCAAGTCCAAGAGCCACTGATACAATACCATCGTTAGGTTTTATCGGATCAATCGGATAAAAGTTATATGTTTTGGCTACACCTGAAAAATCAGGATAAAACCTGTTTTTATGTTTTGAACCTACCATCTTCTGAATAATTATTGCCATCTTTTCTTCTTCGAGACGATAGTTTGTTATTTTAATATAATCTTTTGAATTATTATAAAATGTCGAAGCATAAACCAGTATAATAGTATTAATCAAATCACCAAGCCGGATTACAGATTTCTCACTATTATTCGGAATCATATATGTCTCATACACTCCGGCAAAAGGATGATACTGAGAATCTTCCAGAAGGCTTGAAGAGCGGACTGATAAAGGTTCTTTAATAATCTCAAGAAAATCCCTCAACTGATTCAGTACTTCTTCAGGAAATTTTTTTGCTTCAAGGAAACGCGCTTTGATTTCTTCATCATCCGTACAGTTTAATGCAAAATTTCTTAAATCATTTTCATCCAGAAACTGGTCAAAAACGTCCGTACCCACAACGACTCCCGGAGGAATGCCAATGTATATTCCTTCAAACTTATCATTAACTTCATAGTTATATATAAGTTTGTTAAGAAAACTTAAACCGCGTGCTTTACCTCCAAGCGAGCCGCCACCAATTCGTGCAAAACTGTATGTGGTATCAAAAGTGTCTTTGTTAAAGTCTGTTATAATCCCTCTTTGCCTTAGTTTGCGGTAATCTCTTAATGATTTTATAAGGTATCCTCTTATTTCTTCAATGGATTCAAAATCATTGACGCGTTGCGGTCTTAATTTATCCGCAAGCCAGAATTCAGTGCGGGCTTTCAGCCAGTTTGAAAAATGATTTCGCTCGCTGTGGTATTTAAGGCTCTCGGCAGGAAGAACTTTTAGAGTCTTTTCAAGTGAAATTAAATCCGTCGCTCTGCTTATTTCTTTTCCGTCGGGTTTTCTGAAAACAAAATCCCCGAATGAAAAATGGTCTATCATAAAATCTCTTAAATCATTCAGCAAAGTGGGGGATTGCTTCAGCAGAAACGATACGCCGATTCCTTTTGCTTCTGCTTCATTTTCGGGTTCTGATGACTGGAGTAAAATCGGAATATCCATATATCTTTTTCGCACTTCCTTTGCAAACTCAAGCCCGGCTTTCGGGTCTGATTTTTTTCCGTGGCTGAACTCGATATCCGAAATCACACCGAGTATACAATCATCATATTTCTGAAAATATCCCCATGCTTCTTCGAAAGTACTGCAAAGAAGTATCTTAGGTCTTGCCCTCATGCGTAGATACTTATGCGAAAGGTTTATTCCTTCGGATGTAAGCCTGTTCGATTGCTTCATTACTTCAGTATAAATGATCGGAAGAAAGGAAGAATAACTTCTGATATCATCTTCGATAACTATTATCGATTGCACACCAATAGACTCAGTATCATGGTCTACATTCATCTTGTCTTCGAGAAATTTAATAATTCCAATCAGCAGTCTGTACTGACCCTGCCATAAAAATACTTTTTCGAATATCTGTGTATCGTGTTTAATAACAAGTTCATGAAGTTCTGCATTATCGAAAGCAAGAAGTACTAACGGAGATTCTATGTTAAGTTCCTTCATCCGTTTAGCAAACCTGACCGGATGCATATCCTCCGTATGTAATGTAATTATAACAAGGTCAAATCTTTTTTCTCCCTGCAGAAGTTCCAGTGCATCGCTTGCCTTGGAAACGCGTGTTATCTCCGGCGAGTGGCTGAGTCTTAGACCCTGGTATTCTTTTCTTATTAATTCGTATAATCTTCCGTCTTCTTCGATTAAATATAAATCATACAAACTCGATACAAGCAGTACATCGGAAATTCTGTGCCTCATAAGATTCTGGAAGCTTTGTATCCTCATACCGTATCCGTGTTCAATCCAGTTTCTGTCGTAATTCTGCATAATAATTAATTTGAATCAAAATACTAAAATAGAAATTGTAATTAAATGGAATTAACGATTTAAAGATTATAAGATTAAAGATTAAAAAAGGTATAATTATATAACCTATACATTTTCGAATTTAATTTTTAGAATTTGTTTAGTATATAGAAATTCTGATTTAGGATTTGATTTCAGGTTGATTCCTGCCAAAAACATACAGGGAAGACAAATTGAAATGATATAAAAAAAGCGGAATGAATTGCTCCATTCCGCTTTGTATATTTGGATAATAACTTCCTTTACTATACTAAGCCCTGATCCATCATTGAGTTGGCTACTTTAAGGAATCCGGCAATGTTTGCACCGTTTACATAGTTACCCGGTGTGCCATATTTCTTGGCTGTTTCGAAGCAATTGTCGTGGATGTTTTTCATAATCCATTGCAATTTCTTGTCAACTTCTTCTCTTGTCCAGCCGAGTCTCTGACTGTTCTGTGTCATTTCGAGACCAGATACTGCTACGCCACCTGCGTTTGCTGCTTTTCCGGGACCGTAGAGAATTCCTTTTGCGAGGAATTTATTTACACCTTCGATTGTGGTTGGCATGTTTGCACCTTCAGATACAACATATACACCGTTTTTCAATAAGTTGTCAGCGTCTTTTCCGTTGATTTCATTCTGTGTTGCACATGGGAATGCGCATGCTGCTTTGTGATTCCACAATGGATTGTAGTCTAATTTCGGATCTACAGGAATATATTTTGCTGATTTGAATTTATCTGCAAATTCAGAAATTCTTCCTCGTTTTACGTTCTTAAGTTCCATCATGAAATGAAGTTTTTCAGTAGTGAAGCCTTCTTCATCATAAATGTAACCGTTTGAATCTGAGCAAGTTACTACTTTTGCGCCGAATTCAAGTAATTTTTCGATTGCATATTGAGCAACGTTTCCGCTTCCTGATACCAAGCAGACTTTTCCTTTATAATCTTCTTTTCTTGTTGCAAGCATGTTTGCTGCAAAATAAACAGCACCGTAACCTGTTGCTTCAGGTCTTATTAATGAGCCGCCCCAGTTCAAACCTTTTCCGGTAAGAACGCCGACGAATTCATTGCGAAGTTTTTTATACTGACCGAATAAGAAGCCGATTTCTCTTCCGCCGACACCGATATCACCGGCAGGTACGTCTGTATCTGCACCAATGTGTCTGAAAAGCTCACTCATGAAAGCCTGGCAGAATCTCATCACTTCGTTGTCGCTTTTACCTTTTGGATCAAAGTCGGAACCGCCTTTTCCACCGCCCATTGGCAAAGTGGTAAGTGCATTTTTGAATACCTGTTCAAATGCCAAGAATTTTAAAATTCCAAGATTTACTGAAGGATGGAATCTTAAACCACCTTTGTAAGGTCCTATTGCAGAATTCATTTCAATTCTGAAACCACGGTTTACGTGTACATTACCCTGATCGTCCATCCATGGAACTCTGAACATTAACAATCTTTCAGGCTCGATGATTCTTTCAACAATCTTATGTGAGCGATATTCAGGATGTTTTTCCATAACGAGTGATAATGATTCAACTACTTCTGTAACTGCTTGTAAAAATTCCGGTTGCGCCGGGTCTTTGTGCTTAACAATGTCAATAATCTCTTGAACGAATGAAGACATAGCTTAATTTCCTTTCTTTAAATTTTTTTTATTTAATAAATATAAGTTTTTGATAGACAAACTTAATGGATTTGGAACTTTGAAATATTTTTGAAGCTTATTCTGAAAATACATATTGTGATTATATCTGTCTACAAACATATTAAGAATAAAATATCTAAACAATACTATTTTTAATCATTTTTTGTGAAAAATCATCACTTTAATCATTTTAAAAGCTGTTTTTTCAGGTGCAGAAAACTTTTAATAGGAAATAATTGATTTAACTTACTGCTCATTCTATTTGCTCTTCCGATAATTGAGCATTGCAAATTCAAAACATAATTCATATGTTTCATTCAACGGCAATTCAATCATAAAGTTTTAATTAACCTAAAATTAAAATAACTATGAAAATGTCTAACAAACAAATCGGAATACTTCTTCTTGGTATTATAATTTCTTTCACTTCAATCATTCTTCTGGGATATTTGTTTTACGGGGAATATGTATTCATTAATACAATGACACCCTCTCAGATATTTATGAATGCTGTATCCTGCTCGATATTTTATTATTTCTTAAAATACACGAATCTTAATACTGCCAGCATTGCTCTTTTCATATCATTTGTATTTCTTGCATTATTCTTTTCTGTTGTACGCACTGTTAATAACGGCATAAGGGATATTACATTCCACATTGCGCTTGTCACTTCGATTTATATTTATTACAGGTTCATATCGGGTAAATTAAATTTTATTTACAGACCAATTGTGCTTGCATTCATATTTGCTTTTGCTGAAGATATATTATTTATGAAACTCCAGCTTTCAATCCTGTTTTTATTCAGAGGTATTTCACTGCCGTTTAATATGCCGATTGAATTCGAATTCGGATTAATCTCCGGCTTCGGACTCGGAGTATCAATCGAAATTGTGAATTTTATTACGTCCAAACTCCCTGAGACTAAAGAGGAAAAGGGAATTGATGTTGCAGAAGTGGTGTAATATTAAAAGGTTTTGATACTGAAACCCGGCATCGTAACCAGAAATAATAATTTTTTTCTATATGACTTAGAAGCATAATTCTTTTCTCTTGCACTTAACGTTCTTTTTTCTAAATTTGCATAAAACAATCCCATATTTATGAAAAAACTATTATCTATGATTTTTTTATTTCTCTTTATCACCTCCGTACAATCACAAAACATAACGCGCAAAGCGTTTTTCGGAATAAAACTGATTGAAGTTACCGATTCAATTAAAACCGCTCTCAACCTGCAGTCAAAAAGCGGCCTTGTGGTTACTGCAATCATTCCTAATTCTACGGGAGAAAAAGCAGGACTTAAGGTAAATGATGTTATAGAATTCCTGAATCTGAATAATATAAGGCTCGATAAAATAAAAGATTACAAAGATGCCGTAAAAAATTACAGGGAAAAAATGCCTGTTATTTTTTCCGTTATCAGAAACGGAGAATATCTTACACTTACTACCGATGCAGTGCCTCTGCCGTATGAAAAATCCGATAAGTATGATGTAATATATGATGAAGTAAAATTTAAAGAAGGCTATTTAAGAATCATCTCAACCAGACCAAAGATTCCCGGGAAACTAAAAACAATATTTTTTATACCCGGTTATATGTGTTATTCGCTGGATAATATCGGTAAGCATCCTTACGGACAGGTTGTAGATAAACTCAGCGAAAAAGGATATTGCGTGGTGCGCGTAGAAAAACCGGGAATGGGGGACTGCTACAATACTCCCGACTGCTTTGATATAAACTATTCGACTGAACTCGAAGCATTCGAAACAGGCTTCCAAAAAATGCTCGAATATGATTTTGTTGATAAGGAAAATGTTTTTGTTTTCGGACATTCACTTGGCGGATATGAAGCTCCGATGGTCGATAAAAACAGGATTGCAAAAGGTGTGATAGCCTGCGGAACGGGATTGAAAACCTGGTATGAATACATAATTGAAATGTTCAGATTCCAAAATCCTATTACCGGTGTCGATTATATAGAAAATGAAAAAGTAGTTCAGGATATGATAAAAGTTTTATATGATTATCTGGTACTGAAAAAACATCCGAAAGATTTGGCAATCGGAGATGAGCTGAAAAAGGAAATGAAAGAGTATATTGAATATTCGGGCGGAGACCAGGTCTGGTCGCGGAATTATAAATTCTGGCAGCAGTTACAGGATTTAAATATGGCTGAAGTATGGAAAAATGTTATGGCAAACGTGCTTATAATAAGGGGAGAAGGGGATTTCGAGGCATTCTCTAATAAAGACCATGAGGATATTGTTAAGATTGTAAATGCATATCATCCCGGAAATGCAAAGTTCTTATTGATTCCGAATATGGACCACGGATTTGCAACATCAAAAACCCCCGAAGAAAGCTTTGTAAATAAAAGCAAACCGGGATATTATTATAATAACTTCAACGATGCGATAATTTTTGAAATCTCGAAGTGGATAGAAGGCCTGAAATAATAAAAAATAAAGAACACGGCTCAATATTTCACTCATAAAATATATTTCAAATATAGAAAAAAATAGTTTGCAAATTATAATTATTTTTTTTAAATTAATTCCCGGGGAAAGTCTCAATAAAATATAAATAAAATGAAAAATTACTCACAATTTCTGTGTGTTTTATTTATTATTCTTTTCAGTTTAAAAATCATTAATGTACAACACTATTATATGGTAAAAATGAATGATAGGATAATTAATCCAAGATGGGAATATTATTCTGAAAATACACTTTGTTCTATAGTTATTTCAAAAAATTTACTGGAGTTTCCCAAATTAGATTTATTGGCAGTGTAAGTTTAGATTTATAAAATAAATAATATTATTATGGCGGAAGAAAATGAAAAACCCGAAGTATACTTCTGTACTGAATGCGGTAAAGAAGTATACAAAACTGATAAAATCTGTCCAAAATGCGGTGTAGACCTTTCCGAGTTGGTTGACCTGACAAAAGAGGAAGATGAAACCGAAAAAATTGACGAGGTAATTGTAAAAGTTTTTATAAATGA
>PMIW01000011.1 GCA_003158365.1 Ignavibacteriota bacterium
TAATTTCCTGTTGCCGCCCTTGTTATTCCTATGTTTTAAGCTTTTCCCGCTCGAGTTTTCAACAGGTGCAACACCTGCATAACTGGCCATTGAGGCTTTTGTCGTGATTTTGTCTTTTAATTCTGTATAAATTATTGCAGCTCGTATGCTGCTAATACCAGTTAAATCATTCAATCTCAGAGCTTTTTCAGGCAAAAGCTTTTCTATTTCTTTTTCCAATTCTTTAACGGCTAAATTTAGTTCTCTTATGATATTCCCAAAACTCTTGATAATTGTATCCGCCTGGTTTGACAACCATTTTTGAGCTTTAAGGGTGTTTAAACGGTTAAATGGCAGTTCGTCACCTCTTATGGTATAGAGATTTTTGACACTGTTAAATATGTCGGCACGTTGTCTTACAAGCAATTCACGTGCAGTTAATTTTTCTTTCAATTGAATAGTTTGTAATGAAACAGCTTGCAATTTCACGGTATTGGCGAATAATGAAATGACTTTTGCGTCGCCATAATCGTTTTTTTGTCCACAAATTGAAAGTGTTTTACGATAAGATTTTGTCAGAATTGGATTAACTTCATAAACCTTACAACCATTGTCGAGAAGATAAGTTGAAAAAGGCTTTCCGAAACAATAGGCTCCTTCTATCGCCCAATTTGCATCTTCTCCAGCCCACTCAAAAGCTTTTTTGAAACCGCTTGCGGTTGTTTTGAATTCTTTAAATTTCCCATTTTGATAACAGGCAATAGTATCTTGATGAGTGTCTACGCCTACCCATTTTGTTTGTTCCATGTTAAAATCCTCTTACTAATTAAACAGAGCTTCAACAGACGATCCTGCTTCAGGAGTGTCGTTAGGAATAATTCCTTTCTGACTCAAATATTTCTTAAGTCTTGTTGAAGAAAGAAGGGAAGGACAATCTAACCTAAAGTCTTTAAGACTTGGGCAAAGTAAGTCTCTACCCTTCTTTTTTATTTAACCATGAATAAAATCGGTAAGCAGGGCTTTAGCCCACCAAATGATTCGCAATGACGGTTTTCGTTAAGATTCTTACGGGCTGCGCCCTCAGAATGACGGGATAATGGCTCTTTGCCCTTAGAAAAAAGTACGTCATCCTAAGCATCGCGAAGGATCTCTTTAATAAAGTAACGCCCTGATTTGCCCCCGGGCTTCTTCAGGCAAATGATCTAACTCATTAGCCACAGCGGTTTTAACTTCATTATCCGCATCAACAAGGAGTTTTTCTACTACAGGAACTCTAGTTTCTTTAGGCAGATAATCCAACCTATTAACAATAGCGATTTTAACTTCATTATCCGCCCCAACAAGGAGTTTTTCGGTTACAGGAACTATGGTTTTTTCAGGCAGATAACGTAACCTATCAACCACAGCTTTTTTAACTTCATTATCTTTTGCAATTTTCAAAAGGTGGAACAACTGCATTAAGCGTACTTTCCATAACGTTTTAACTTCATTATTTTTTGTAATTTTCAAAAGTCTTTCCGCGGCTTCAATGGTATGTTCTTCAGGAACGCATTCTAACCGGTTCACGAGTTCAATTTGTCTTTCTTTATTACCTTCTGATACTGATAACAATGCTTTAAAATAATCCCATTGTTTTTTATCGTGTACCACGATACTACTTCCAGAATAAATCATGCCTCTTTGTCAAGACAGGAAATATTTAAGTTATCTTCCTATGCAATCATAGTTTGAATTTCCTCGTAGTTTTTAGATAAGTGTAAGTTCTCATAATAAACGCTATCAGGTGTTTTGTAATTTAATGAAGCGTGAAATCTTTTTGTATTGTAGAATTTAACATATTTATTTGTTTCAAGTCTTGCTTCCAAAAGGTTTGCATAGTTTTTAAGAAAAACATTCTCGTATTTATAGCTTTTCCAGTATCTTTCAATGTAAATGTTATCCAATGCCCTGCCTTTTGAGTCCATTGATACTGTAATCCCATTGTTTAAAAGTATTTCAACGAACTTTTGGCCTGTAAACTGGCTACCTTGATCGGAATTGAATATTTCAGGTTTTGGAAAATTCTTCAAAGCTTCTTCCAGTGCTTCTATACAAAAACTTTGGTGCATAGAATTAGAAATTCTATAGCTTAGCACCTTTCTGCTGAAAATATCCATAATAGCCACCTTGTATCCAAACCCAGAAGACGTTGGAACATAAGTTATATCAGTAGCCCAAACCTGATTAGGTCTCGAGATTTTAAGCCCTGCAAGTTTATACGAGTATTTTTTATGCTCTTTTCTTGAAATCGTTGTTTTTGGTTTAGCCATAATTGCCTTTATTCCAAGCTTTTTACGGATATTTCTTACTGTTTTCAAACCAACTTCAAATCCCTGTTCCAGCAATTCCTGATGGACTTTTGAGTGTCCATAAAAGCAAATATCTTCATATACTGCCTTTACAGCATTTATTAAGTTGGAATCATATTTTAAAGAACGAGGTTTAGCCGTATAATATACGGCACTTCTACTCACTTCAAGTATTTGGGCTTGTTTAACTATTGACAATTTTTCAAAATCCTTATCAATCATATTCTTTCGGGATTGGTAATCCTGCTTGCCTAGATTTTTTTTTCATCCAGTTGTTTACAACTGTTAGCTCTCCGACTGTTTTGTGGAGTTCATCGATTTCTTTTTCCTTTGCCTTTATTTCATCTTTGAAGATTTTATCCTGCTTTCTGCCTGTAAATACTGAATCTCCATTCTCAATAAACAGATTAAGCCAAGCTCTAAGCGTACAAGTGGGGATTCCGTACTTTTGAGAAATCTCTGTTTGCGTGTTTTCCTGCCTTAAAAGCTCCATTACAACCTTGAATTTGAAATCGGGGGCATATTCTTTGACTTTTTTGCTACTCATTTTTCCGTCCTTTCGTCTTTTCTTTCTATTTTATCTGAAGTAAAGGAGGATAACTTTATTTTTTTTCTGTCTTAATTTATGGGCATATTATAAAATCATTGATATAAAAAAATTACAGGAACATATTTTTTGTTAAAAACGAGGTTAATTTTACATACTCTTCAA
>PMIW01000054.1 GCA_003158365.1 Ignavibacteriota bacterium
GGACTTACAAGCGGAATTTATCTTTACAGGATGGAATGCAACGGGTACAGTGAAACGAAAAGAATGGTTCTGTTAAAATAATTTTTGCTTTAAATATTTTTAAAATTTTAAGAGCCTGCCTTGGCGGGCTCTTAAAATTATTATCCGCCTTTTAAGGATGATTTGATTTCTCTTATTTTACGCTTTTCCGTAAACTCTTTCATAGATAATCTTTCCGAGTATCGGAACCCTTACTTTTTCACCCTGGAAAGATTTTACTGCGAGATAAATACCGTAAGAGATTCCCGCTAAAACAAATATCATTATAACAGCACCGAATAATATAGAAATAATAATCATATATTCGGGTAATCCGTCACTATGCCTGTAATATCCTGATGTATGGAATCCCAGACTGCCAAATAATATTATCATAAAAAAAGCCACAAAAAATCCTATAATCACCGAATAAGCCAGATGATAAAAAATTGACTGTAAAGCATGAAATCTTACAAATTTGGATTTATCCTTTTGAATCGCCCAGATAATAATAGGCACCAGTATCCCGCCCAAAATCATCGAAAGATGACAAAACAAAGATAAAGTTTTTTCATCACTCGTTATTATTTCTTCGGTTTTAATTTCTTCAGTGTTTTCCATAAATAAATTTTATTAAGTTAGAATCGTTCTTTATATTTCATTATACGTCTGTTATAAAAAAAAGTTTTCATTCTTTCCCGAATACTCTGTCTGCTTTACTTCTTCAGTATTTTCCATAAATAAAAATTTATTTTATAATAACCATTCTTTTTGTATCGCTGAAATCATCAGTGCTTAACCTGAAGTAATATACCCCGCTGGCAAGCCTGTTTGGCTCCCATTTCATATCATAAGTTCCGGCTTTCAAATCAGAATTAATTACTGTCGCAACTTCCTTTCCAAGTAAATCATATACCTTTAAACTCACGAATCCGTTATCTTTCAGGTTGAACTTGAAATTCGTGGAAGGATTAAAAGGGTTAGGATAATTCTGGAATAGTATTGTTTTTTCCGGTACTATATCCGAATATCCGTAAACACCCGTCATCCATCCGTTAAAAAGAACCTGAAGTGAATCAATAGGGTCGTGGCTTACAGCGGCATTTAAAACTTTAAGGTCTAATTTCAGCACACCCAGAGTATCTGATGTCCGCGCAACACGTATGAAAGCAGATTGCGAAGAAGTATTTCTCGCGGCACACCTTGTATCAGCACCGATAACTTTTGCACCCTGCAATGCCGCCATAAGTTTCTGTGCAAGGCTTCCCTGAGTCCTGTTGAACCTCGCCTGCATTGAATCGAGAATCTGCGAACCCAATAATATATTACCCTGAATAGTGTATGTTGCACCTATTATATGACCTTTCCAGTTAGTGCAGTTAGTTCCCGTATAAGCCGCAGTTCTTCCGCCATTAACCAAATCTATGATTCCATATTGCCTGAGAGTAGGATTATTTTGTGCATCATGAGCAATTAATGAATCGAGAATTTGTTGCGGTGGAAGATGAAGATTCATTAAAGATTTTGCATAATTATAATTTGCCTGCAGCCATGATGCCTGTGTATGAACAACTCCCCAGCCGGGGTGTACATCGGTAAGTATTGTACAGTCTGTAACGCAGGAAGCACCTGCACTTCCTACCTCTCCGGTAACCGGATCAATTGCCACTATTGAAAAAGTATCCTGTGAGCTGACATTAAAAGCAAAAACTAAAGAAAAAATAAAAAATAAAGTACAGGAAATAATTTTTTTCATTTTTGTAAAATTAATGTTTCTATTTTTGGAATTTTTCAAGAAGATTCCCAACAGCATCCTTATTAACCATAAAATCCATCATTTTCAGTTTGACATAATCTTCGTGATAGAAATAATATCCTTTTGGTTCGACATTTTTTGAACCTGCACCCGAATCTTTTATTAAAAACCAGTCTTTTCCGTTTTTAGTCTCAAATCCGACTATGTGAATTCCATGGTCATCTCCGGTAGTCTGGTTTGAAAAACGGAACTGGCGGGCATAATCATCTATATAATCGGACGGGATATCGAAAGTGGGAATAATAGCGCATTTTACATGAGAGTCATATCCCGGTTCAGATACATCACCTCCTAGAGCAACAGTATAACCGTTTCGGACCGACTGTTTTATTAAACTCATAAATACATCCAGCGGTACATTATAATAATCCTTGCTGTGCCACCAGTTATCCGGGACTTTATACTCTACCTGCTGATAAAACGGTTCCTGCATATAAGAAACTACGTCAACATAATCGTCGAGCTTCAGGTCAACAAATTTATTAAAATATTCCTGTGGTGTGTATTCATCCCCGTCAACTTTCACTTTCGCAGGAGGTGCTCCGAGATAGTGATTCATTATATCTTTTATCGTTGCAACAGTTTCCTCTTCATTCCAAAGATTATTCTTTTTTGCATTCTGAAGATAACTTGTCATCTCATCAATCATTTTAGTGTGGTCGTGGTACATCTGCCCCGGAAGCAAGCCGGTGTATGATTCCAGAGGAACAGCACCATACTTCTTCCAGATTCTCGGTACTGCGTTTCCCTCAGAGCCTTCACCGAAAACCGAATTCCCTCTTTCGCGAATAAAGCGTCTGGTTTTTTCCACATACTCCCAGTATACAGTGTATAGCACCGAAAGCTTAATTTCTTTTTTGTGCAAACGGTATATTTCAGATTCGAAATACGATATTGTGGAAAAAGCCCAGCAGGTTCCTGTCTGTCCCTGAGACACGGGAGGATTGTGCCAGAAAGTTTTAAATTCATCGAGCGACTTAGGTAAATCCATTCCGCTAAAATCAACCTTGAATGATTTGCTGACTTCCTTATCGGGCGTGTTATACCTTTCAATTTCTTTCGACATATCTTCATAAAATTCGCTCTTCGGCTCTACAAATACTGCCTTTGTATGATTTTCATTCTGCCCTTTTGTTATAGAAGAAAAGATGAAAACAGATAATGCTAATATTAAATATTTTTTCATAATTTAATACCTAATTTTTAAATTTAATTTTGAATAATTTCCTTTAATATCAAACATTTTAAATTAATATTCCGTATAAATATTTGTATATAACCTTTTCAAAATAAGCATATGAATAAATTAATTTTAACTCTTCTTACTTTATTATTAACAGGTATTTGTTATTCCCAGAGTAATTTCGAGAATAACCCCATTCCATTTACGAGCGCAGAAAAGAGGCTTGAGAGTTTTTCAAAGCAGTTAAGGGAGCGTGAAAATTCGATTCTGAAAAATGTGGAATTCAGGTCAGTCGGTCCGACCGTAATGAGCGGCAGGGTCGTGGACCTTGATGTAAATCCAGACGACCCGACCATTTTTTATGTTGCATATGCATCAGGCGGTTTATGGAAGACTACAAATAATGGAATTTCATTCAACCCTTTATTCGATAATGAATCTGTAATCTCAATCGGTGATATTGCTGTAGACTGGAAGAATAATATTATCTACATTGGAACAGGTGAAAACAATTCGAGCCGTTCATCTTACTCAGGAACAGGAATTTACAAATCAACCGATGACGGAAAAAACTGGATTAACATTGGACTGATTGAAACTCATAGAATTGGCAGAATCGTTATTGACCCCTCAAATCAAAATACAATATGGGTTGCGGCACTCGGACATCTTTTTTCGCCAAATCCGGAAAGAGGAATTTATAAAACACAGGACGGAGGAAAATCGTGGAAACAGACTTTATTCATAAATGATAATACCGGTGCAATTGATTTGACAGTTAATCCCGATAATTCGAAAATACTTTATGCTTCTATGTGGTTCAGGGAAAGAAGAAGCTGGGAAGGATATGAAGCAGGAAGCGCTTCGGGAATTTATAAAAGTCTCGACGGAGGAGACAGCTGGACTCTGATTTCCACAAAAGAAAGCGGATTTCCTGTCGGTGCAGGTATCGGAAGAATAGGACTGGCATTGTATCAGGGGAATACAAATCTTATTTATGCTCTTCTCGACAACCACGAACTAAAAGAGAAAAAAGAAGAAAAAGAAGAAAGTGTCATAACTAAGGATTTACTAAAAAAAATCAGTGTTGAGGATTTTCTTAACTTAAAAGAGGAAGATGTAAACCAGTATCTCGATGATAATGATTTTCCCGATAAATATACTGCAAAAGTCGTTTTCGAAATGGTCAGAAGCGGAAAAATAAAACCGGTTGCACTCGTGGAATATCTCGATGATGCAGAGAGCAGAATGTTCGAGACAGACTATAAAGGTGCGGAGGTTTACCGCTCGGAAGATGCAGGAAAAACTTGGCATAAAACACACGAGGATAATATTAACGATGTGTTTTATACTTACGGATATTATTTCGCAAATATAAGAGTATCACCGGCAAATCCAGATAAAATTTTTGTACTGGGTGTACCTATAATCAGGTCTGATGACGGTGGAAAAACTTTTAAATTAATTTCAAGAGAAAATGTTCACGCAGATAATCACGCACTGTGGATTAATCCAAAACGCGAAGGTCATATAATACTCGGAAATGACGGTGGTATAAATATCAGCTATGACGACGGAAAAACCTGGTTCAAAGCAAATACACCTGCGGTCGGACAGTTTTATTCTGTGAATATTGATTATGAAAAACCCTACAATGTATATGGCGGGCTTCAGGATAACGGAGTTTGGTACGGTCCGAGCACATACATAGCAAATTACAACTGGTATGCTTCAGGTGAATACCCTTACAAATCCTTAATGGGCGGCGATGGCATGCAGGTAGCAATCGATATGAGAGATAACAACACTGTATATACAGGTTACCAGTTCGGTAATTATTACAGGATTAAAAAAAACGAACATGATTATAAATATATAACACCAAAACACGATTTAGGTGAAAAGCCGTTCAGGTTTAACTGGCAGTCACCTATTCAAATTTCGGTTCATAATCAGGATATAATTTATTTTGGTTCGAACAAACTTCACCGCTCGATGAATAAAGGGGATAGTTTTGAAACAATCTCGGGAGATTTAACAAACGGCGGAAGACCGGGAAAGGTGCCTTACGGCACGCTTACAACGATTCACGAATCTCCCTTAAAATTCGGACTAATTTATACAGGCAGTGATGATGGTGCTGTATATGTGACAAAGAGCGGAGGATATATCTGGGAAAATATTTCAGACGGACTTCCCCGTTATTACTGGATTAGCAGGGTTCAGGCATCTGCATTCGATACTGCTGCCGTATATGTTTCTGTGAATGGTTTCAGATGGGATAATTTCGAACCTCTGTTATTCCGCTCGACTGATTACGGGAAAAACTGGATTCAGATTGGAAAAGATTTACCTCTTGCCCCTGTAAATGTTATAAAAGAAGACCCGGTTAATGAAAATATTTTATATGCGGGAACTGACCTGGGAATTTTTGTATCGCTTGATAAAGGAAAAAACTTTTTACCGCTATTCAAAGGTCTTCCGAACGTACCTGTTCACGACCTCGTAATTCATCCGAGAGATAAAGAACTGGTCGCCGGTACTCACGGCAGGTCTATATATATTGCCGATGTTCAGTACATTCAACAGTTTACTGATGATATTCTGAAAAAAGATTTATATGTTTTTGATTTACAGGATATCAATTTTAATAAAAACTGGGGAAGAAAAGATGATACATGGTCTGATACTCTTGTACCTGACTTTTCTTTCATATATTACTGCAATAAACCCGGTATTCTGAAAATCAGCATTTATACCGAAGACAGCCTTAATATTAACAGCCTGGAATACAGGAGTGATGCAGGTTTGAACTTTATGAAATATGATTTATCAGTAGACGGTAATAAAGCAGACCTGTATTTAAACGATATTAAATATTTAAAGAAAGATAAGAAAACAGATACAAACAAGATTTATCTGAAACCGGGTAAATACGCCGTGGAATTCGAGTTGAACGGAATCACAGAAAGAAAAACTTTCGAAATCAAAGACCATAAAAGAAAAGGACGGAATTAGGATTAAAATGAATATTGGGTAATATGATACTTAGAGATTATTTTAACAATTATTGTCATCTAAAATAATTCCGTATCATCCTCAATATTTAAGGATTTCGGCGAACAACCATATTAGAAAACATATTAAATAATATTAAATTAATTATTGCTATTTAAATAATACAATATTATATTTGTATGAAAACTTTTTTAAAACCTAAAAATATCATTTATGAACAAAGAACAACTTATTGACAAATTAGCAGGCGAAATAAAAGTAACAAAAGTTACTGCAAAAGCCGCGATAGACAGTATTATGGATATCATTAAAAAAACTCTCAAAAAAGGGGATAAAGTTGGATTAGTCGGTTTTGGTACGTTCCAGGTCGGTAAAAGGAAAGCCCGCAAAGGCCGCAACCCGCAGACCGGAAAAGAAATCAACATTGCTGCCAAGAAAGTTGTAAAATTCAAAGCCGGAAAAGAATTCGCAGGATACGTGAATAAAAAGTAAGCTTTGTATTGGTTTTAAATTAAGGAAGGTATTGTGTTGTAAGACATAATACCTTTTTTATTTTACAATCATAAATTTCCCCGTCTTATCATCGACCGCATTTCCGTTTGAATCTTTCCCTTCAGCTCTGAATATATAAACCCCCGTCGGAATATCTTTACCGTCATTGGTTTTCAGGTTCCACTCAGCTCCGCCGTTTCCTCCTGTTGCATCTACCTTTGCAAGATACCTTCCGGTTAAATCATAAATATAAATCGTAGCGGTCCTCGTCAGGTTTGCAAATGTGATGAAATCCTGTTTTGAATTTTTTGTATGCGGATTCGGATAAACAAAAACATCATTCAGGTTTTCCCTGTTGAAAATAAGTCCGAAACTTGCTCCCGCGCCTTCGCTGATTTTTACTCCCGTCGAAGAATAAATATTAAAAGCTTTCAGCAGATAATTTTTACCGCTTGCGCCTATATAACTGATATTCGATAAATTCAGATATAATATATTCTTGCTTGAATTATCCGCTTCAACAGATAAAACTTTAAATCTAAACGGCTCAAAAGTGTAATTGCTCTGATTCCTGCAGGTTGTTGTATCAGTGTTCAGATTAAATTCAACTTTTAATCTGTATTTATCCGCAAGCGAAACAGACCTGATGTAAAACTGAACAGAGTCAGCCTGATTTACCGTAAACGCAATGGAATTCGAATCGACCGGCGAGCCGTAAAAATCAGAAAGTCTGTTTGTTTTAATATTATAATCCCCGTTAGGTAACCTGCTGCTGTATGAAAGCAGGTACTCAAACGAATTTTTTACTCCTACTAATTTCGGAGAGCCAGCATTGCTCACCACAAACGAATTCGGCGGAGGAATTAAAATATTTATCTTTTCGGAATATGTAACAGTCAAAAATCCGTTGCCTTCTGATATAACCTTTACCAGTTTCGATTTATTATGTACAAACACGCTAATATAATTTGTCGGCTTGCTTTCCCTCACGCTTAAACTTGTATCTACTGCGGTAATCCTGTATAAATAATTCTTCCTGTTAATTACATTCACGTCAAAATAATTATTTTGCAATGTTGAATCATATAATACAAAATTTGCTGTGCTGTCATCATCAGCTCTGTAAACCCTGAAATAATCAGCGTTAACAACGGAGGAAAAGCTCAGATAAACTTTATTCGAATCTAAAGAATATGCACTGTAATTCAAAGGCGTCTGAGGTCCCGTAAAAGCAATGTCCTTTTCGTAAAAATACATCGTATCATTTACATTATTTAACCCTATTTCCTTTATGCCGTTCCCGTCAAAATCATACACAAGTTGATTTACGGAATTTACGTTATTCAGATAAAAAACAGGTTCGAATTTCTGATTCGTATTATTATATTTGAATATATAAAAACTTTTTCCTGCATTTATCAGAATCTCGTCTTTGCTGTCTGCATCTATATTCCCGGCTTTAGTCGATACTTCCGCATTTGCTTCGTTGTTATATATATCGATCCTGTCAAAAATGCTGTATCCGTTATTAATGAATTTATATATATACAGGCTGTAGTATTGAATTAAATCAGATGAATTACTTACAGTTCCGAAAGCAAATTCTTTTTTACCGTCACCGTCGAAATCACCTGCAATAATATTATCACCTTTTAAAAATCTCTCGAGTGTATCAGTAAATACTTTCGCAAAACCTGTTTCAGATGTATTTTTATATACATTAATTCCCAGGTTTTGCGATACTGAATTTGCAAACGGGAAATAAGTATCTATAAATACTATTTCATTTCTGCCGTCACTGTCGAAATCTTCCACGAGAACATTCTGGGAATTCGCCTGCGAAGACACAGTACTGTACTGCAATGTGGTGATTTCTCCGAACGTACTCCCGTTATATTCAAGTATCCGTAAGCCGTTTTTACCTAAACCTAGCACTTCTTTTTTCCCGTTATTATTTACATCCGCAAATCTTACAGACCAGAAATTTTCATTTCCTTCATCGCTCCAGATTTTTACTGCCGGGAATTGATTCGGATTCGCCGCTTCATAAACGGCTCCGTTTCGGCTCGTCGAAGTGAGCAAGTCAATTTTATTATTACTGTTCAAATATGTCAAGTCCCTTGCAATCGAAAAATCAGGCAATACATAATTTTGAATCTTATTGAATACTCCGTTTGAGTATTCATATATATTTAACTTCAGATTATTATTTATGTCATTTGTGAATAAATCTTTCTTACCTGAATTATTTATATCAAAAATACTGTTACAGGTTTGAACAAACGGTAATGCATAACTCTTTTTAATGAACCCGTAATTATTTATTTGAGGTTTTGTTGTGAAATGAAAGGATGTGTCCTGCTTTATGCTGGTAGTACCGTTTAATGACTGAGACTCAATATAAAATTCATATTCTGTATTCGGGGATAAATCTTTTTCCTTAAGTAAACCGTAATGCAAATCCGAAATCAAACCTATATTACCCGAGCTTCCGTCAGCATAAATAAAATTAAACGGTTCTGACACATTTCTCCTTTTATAATAAATCTTTGCGATAGATTTATATCTTGTTGAAAAAGTTATAAGCTCGGAATAATAATCCCTATCTATAATCTCACCGAATGCATAATCTGTTATTGTCGAAACATTATGGTCATAATAAAATATCAGTCTGTGCTCGATTGTCCTGCCTGTGTTGCTGTTTATTACCAGCCTCAATGTATAAGATGTATCGGGAAGCCCCGTCAGATTCCATATACACGCAGTGTCCTTTAAAATCTGTGAAGTTCTGTTGGTAATAATAGGATTAAACTGAAAAGGATTTTCCCCTATTCCGTAATAAATAGAATACGAATGGAATAGCGGTGATGCGGCGGAAATCACGATTGGTATTGTACTCAGCGTATCTGAGAAATCCTGGAACGGATAAAATATTCTGGCTACAGTCGGATTATTGTAATTATTAATCGCATTTAATGCATTAAGTCTGCCTGAAGAATAGTTGTGGTCCCAGCTTACCTGGCCTGGGAAATAATCAGTCGTCGATACAAGAATTCCGCGGATTTCCTCGTTTGTTAAATTTTTATTTTTGGAAAGAAGTAATCCCGCAACTCCTGCACAAATTGGCGATGAGAAAGATGTTCCGTTTATATAAGCGTAGTCATTATTGAACTCACTACTTCCCTTCCCTACTATCGATGTAGTTAAAATCTGATATCCGGGTGCATATAAATCAACAGTCTCTCCATAAGCCGAAAATGAAGCTCTCCTGTCATCCGCATCCGATGCCCCGACCGAAATCACTTCATCGAATGCCGAAGGGTAATGCAATACATCAGAGGCATCATTACCTGATGATGCAAACATAACAATATTCTTCGAATATGCAAATTTGATTACATCGCGAAGAAGATAACTGTATACATAATCTCCAAAACTGAAATTTAGAACTTTCACGCTCCGTGAGACAGCATACAGTATTGCAGTTGCAACGTCATTATCATATCCAATTCCCTGTGAATCGAAAGCTTTCATTACAAGAATTTTACATCGCGGTGCTACGGATGCAATTCCTATTCCGTTGTTAAATCCCGCCGCAATTAATCCCGATACCGCAGTACCGTGTGAAAAGATATTATCGTCTGTTGCATCATTATTATTGCTTACAAAATTCCACCCTTTATAATCATCAACATATCCGTTTTGGTCATCATCTATTCCGTTATTCGGAATTTCTCCGTAATTAATTTTAAATGTTCCGTTCAAGTCAGGATGAAGAAAATCAAGCCCGGAATCTATTATTCCAATTATTATTGTTGAATCACCGAGACTGATATCCCATTCCTGCTGAATGTTTGTTCTTGTTAAATAATACTGCGCTGAAAAGTAAGGGTCATTTGGAATAATGCTGTTAAGCTGATATTTATTATTCCCCTGGGCATATTCAATATATTCATTTTTGAATATAAGGCTCAAAGCCTGATTTTTATTCTGGTATCCTAAATCAGCAATAAAGATATTTTCAAGATTATAATTTGATAAATCCTCTTTTTTAAAAGTGTTAAGTGCCCTTTGAAATATTTGCTTTGTATTTGTTATATTCAAATCCCTGCAAAGCCTTGCTATGCTTGTATTACCGGACTTTGCATTGTTGCCTGTGAAATTATTTATTATTACGGACGGAGTGCCGGGTTTAAATTTAAATATTATTTTTTGTGACTGAGCATTTGCAAAATTTGCAGTAAAAAAAATAAGGAATAAAAAATAATATTTAAAAAGTTTTTTATTCATAAATATCTTTATAAGGTACCTTTTCCACATTTTTCAATATCCAGTTGTCTTTATCAATAATTACATCCAGTATTTTTCCTTTTATCGGCTGCTCGAACTGCTGTTTCTTTTTAAAGTTGAAAACAGTGAATTCTTTTTCACCCGCCTCGGTAACAACAGTGATTCTGACCGGCATTTTATATACATCCCAGTCAGTCTGCTTTTGCACCAGATTTACACGCAATGTACTTATGCTGTCATTTTTATCTCCCATAAAACTATCAACCTTATATGAAACTTCATATTCAGGTCTGCTGTTGCCTTTGTAAATCCACTGGTCAAAAAATACATTCATATCTTTTCCCGATACTTCCTCGCAGACTTTCTGGAAATCTTTTGTCCCTGCATTTTTATACTTAAACCTGTCATAGTATTTTCTTAATATCTCAAAAAATACGCTGTCACCGACACTCCCTCTCAGCATGTGCAGGCACCATGCCCCTTTTTGATAAACCGTAGAATTCATCAGAAATCCCTGCGGATTATATACGGTTCCGTCAAAAAATCCATAATCCTGATTCGCCATTAAATCCTTAAGGCTTTTTCCTGTTTTGTGTTCCTGCCATAACACTTCAAGATAAGTGGCAAAACCTTCATTAAGCCAGATATCCTTCCACGATTCAGGTGTTACTGCATCTCCGAACCACTGGTGAGCAAGCTCGTGTGCAACAACTTCCTCTTTCCTCCTGTCCCCTGTAGCCATCGTATATCCCATGCTCGTAAGTGTCTGATGCTCCATCGCTCCGGAGAACCAGCCGAACATAGCCATTCCGTACTTTTCATTTATGAAAGGATATTCTCCCAGCATCTTCGAATAAAATCCAATCATTTCGGGGGTGTTCTCCCAGTCATATTTCGCCCTTTCGGTATATTTTGGAAATGAAAAATAATCGACAGGCATTCTTTTAGTACTGTCGAGTGAATAATAAACATCTTCCCATTCATCGAATTTCGCAACTACCAGAGACACGAGATACGACGCAATAGGATACGAACTCTTCCAGCAATATACATTATTACCGCTTACATCTTTTTTTACTTCACTCAATATACCGTTGGAAGCTCCGATATATCCATCGGGAACTGTAAGATTCATATTGCTTAAAAACTTATCAGTCAAAATATCCTTGCAGGGATACCAGGAAGATGAAAATGTCGGCTCACTTAAAGTATATATCACATTCTGTCCATCGATTTCTTTGAATGTAAAAGAATCAAATCCCGTATGGTACGGCTTACCGAAATAACTTATGTTTAATGTAAAATAATCGTTCCTGAAAACCTTCCCTTTTGAATTTACGACTATGTAATTTTTGTATGTATCATTATCGATTTTTAAATCCTTTAGCGGGGGAAATTTCACTTCCCTAGAAAAGCTTACCTCAGCATCATTAAGCTTTACGTAATTTACTTTCATATTGCCGTAAAGATTTATATATATTTCATTCAAGGTATCCGAAAGCGATTGCGCTGTCATCGTCACATTCCCAAAAACCATCTGCTCGTTATAATTAAAAGATAAGTTGATATCACTCGATGTTACGTCATATAGATTCTGCCATTGTATAATTCTCGGGTCCTCTTTTCTTTCCGGAAATCCTATTTTGCTTTCAAAATACTTCGAAATAAGATAGCTGCCGACTTTTTGTATCGTTTTCTTATTTACTCTCGCCGAAATTGTTTTTACCGTAAAAGAGCAGGAAATAATGATAAGTATATATACAAATAGCACGATTAAAAAAGGTGATGTTTTTTTCATAAATATTACAAACTTTGATTTATTCATACAGCACTGTTTCGTCTGTAAAGATATATGTAAGGGACTTAAATTAAAATGGAATTTTATTATTCGAAATTATTGAGTATGTTTAGCATAAATACTAACTAAATCACCAAATCTAAATATGAAAAAGCATAAATCGGTTATAATTCTACCAATCCTTTTAATGGTTTTTATCTTTTCCTCCTGTATCAGCATCGAAAGAGCCATTAAAATCAACGAAGACGGCTCCGGCAGCGAGGTTATGACAATATACTATTCAAAAGATTTTTTTGATTTTATGAAAAGTGCGGCAATGGCTTTTGACTCGGTGAAAGGAAATTCCATTATGGATTCACTTCTTAGCGAGGATTTATTCTCGAATGAGCTGAAGGATAAATACAAAAAAATAGATGGTATCACATTAAAAGATATTAAATCGAAATATAATTCCGATTCTTCTATGACTATGAAAGTAAATTATAATTTCGATAATGTAAAAAGATTGGAGCAATCCGGTCAAACGCTTAATAGTGATGAAGGCACATTCGGGAAAGGAAAAACGGAAATAATATATAAAAAAGAATTGAATAAAATCCTGTTTAGCTATAAATATGAAATGGCAAGTGAAAGCGACACAAGCAATAGTATGCGAAACTCGATGTCAGCATTTTTTAAAGACCAGAAAATGAAATTTAATATTACATTTCCATATAAAATAAAAAGCTCCAACGCCACGAAAACAAACGGAAAAACCCTTACCTGGGAATTCGATATGGATAAAATGATGTCGTCAGGCTCGGTAGTTGACCTCGAAGTGGAAATGAAGAAATAAATAAAATTAAAAAACCCTCTTCCCGTTCAAGTAAGTCTCAAGCACTTTCGTTTCTCTAATTTCTTTAGCAGAGACTGAGAATAAATCCCTGTCAACTACTATTAAATCTGCATATTTTCCCGGTTCAATACTTCCCCGCTCTTTTTCTTCGAAACTTACATATGCATTATTAATTGTATAAGCTTTCAGGCAATTTTCCAAATCAATCGCATATTCCTTGTTAAATCCATCAGGAAATCCGTTTGCTTCGCGAGTCATTGCACAATAAATAGTCGTGAAAGGATTTTCTTCCGCCACGGGAAAATCAGTTCCGAAATTAACTACCACTCCCGTATCCATTAATTTTTTATAAACGTGAGTTGTGTTTGGATTGGCTAACGTCTGTGTAGCAACCTTTGCATCTACGTATAAATGTGCCGGCTGGACTGAAGTTATTATATTTAAATCTTTAAATCTTTTTAAATCGGCTTCCTTGATATGTTGTGCATGTTCGATTCTGAACCTGCGTTCTCTCCCGCCGTTTTTTCCGATTAGTTCTTCATTAAAATCGAGCAGTTCGCTCACTGCTTTATCCCCTATTGCATGCACTGCAAGCTGGTAGCCGGATTTATCTATTTCAAAAGCATACTTTGCAAAATCGCCGCTTTCAACGAAATTTGTCCTGCTTCCCCTGTGATTTTTTCCTTTGTAATTTTCTTCGAAGAATGCCGATTCACTCGAAAGCGAGCCGTCGTAAAATTCCTTGAAAGCGTTAATTCTGAAAAGATATTTGTAATGTAGAAAATCTTTTTTATATTCTTCGACAAAGGGAAAATATTTAAATCTTAACATCGAATTAATTTTTACATCCAATTCATTTTTCCCGAGCAGGTATTTGTATATATCAAGTTCATCATCCCATGTAATATCCGTTACAGCGGCTATTCCCAGCGAATTCATCCTTGATATTTCTTTCTTTACGCAATCGGCTAATTGTTCAACCGATTTTTTTGGTACGCAATCGAGTGCAAAAAATCTTGCCCTCTCTTTTATCTCGCCTGTAAGATTTCCTTTTTCATCGCACATTATTTCTTCAGGTCCGAATTCGGAAATTTTATTCTGCATTCCGGATATTTCAATTGCCTTTGAATTTAAAAATGCAGAATGCAAATCGAGGCGCGATAAAACCATAGGAACATCCGCGCAAATCGAATCAAGAAAATACCTGTCAATTTTAAAATCTTCCTTAAAATTTGTTTCGGAAAAATTTCCGCCGGCTATCCAGCCATTTCCTTTTAAATTTTTAATGTACTTGTTTATCTGCTGTTCGAAATCTCTTTTTTTCGAAGCATTGCAGAGATTTATTTCCGAGAAATTAACGAGTGAACCTTTTACCAGATGGCAATGACCCTCAGTAAATGCAGGCAGGACAAGCTTTCCGCTTAAATCAATAATATCATCATACTCTTTTTTATTTACATTATTTTCCGAACCGGCAAAAGTAATTTTCCCCGATGCATCATTGAATCCCATGCAGTCTGAAAAGTTATTTCCTGTTAGCCACGCTTTGCAATTTATAAAAAGAGTCTTCATACCTCAATTAAAATAATTCAAATAAAAATCGTTCCCACGCGGGAGCATGGGAACGAGAAAAAATTAAAAACTATTATTTATTAATTACTAATTACTATTTAATCAGTGTCATTTTCTTTGTATCGACAAAATTACCGCTTTCGATTCTGTAGAAGTACATACCGCTTGAAAGATTCGTTCCGTCGAAATCGACAGCATAGAATCCGGGAGTTTTGACTTCATTTAATAATACCTTCACTTCTCTTCCGAGAACATCAAAAACCGATATTCTGACAAATCCTGTTTTTGCAATTGAATAATTAATCTGCGTTGAAGGATTGAAAGGATTCGGATAATTCTGTTCAAGAGAGTATTTATCGGGTACAGTATTATTGCTTATAACACCTGTTGGCGCCGGCTGATAGCCTGTAACATTAATGTTATCAACATACCATCCGTCCCAGTTTGTATTTGCATCACAGGAATCTCTGAAACGAATAAGCATATTTGTTGAACCTGCAACATATGATGTTATATTAAAACTTTGCAGCTTCCAGCTTGCAGAATCCAGTCCGTTAATTGTTGCAAGTCTTATCCATGAAGTTCCGTTATTGCTTGATACATCTACAAATCCATAATCATATCCTGCTTCTAAAGCATATTTCTGATAGAAACTGAGATAAACAGCCGGATAGGATGATACGTTTAATGGAACCGAAATCATCTGGTTTACTCCGTTATTTGTGCAAATTCCTTTGAAAGAATGTGTTGGAGAAAGATATTTAGTTGTTACTACTGACCAGTTCGTCATTGTAGGCCAGTTTGTTATCCCGTTTTCTGCACTGTCGCGTAATATAGTATAACCTGAACCAACGAATATATTTAAATTCTGGTCGTACATTGTAATAGTATCGTTTTGAAGTATTCTTAACCTGACCGTAATAGCAGAATTATTAGGACATGCAGCACCGATTGTAAAATTAAATGTGGTGCTATCCGAGGTTCTTGACGTTAACGAAGCTTTTGTATAAATCTGCGTAGGAATACTTATATAACTTGAGGAAGAAACAGGAGTAAACATTACTTTGACGTTCTGAGCAGTGGCTAATCCTTTATTTCTGAATACAACCTTGCAATTTCCCGTTTCGTTTTGAACATAAGTTGTTTTATTAAATGTTGCACTCTTGTATCCGGCATATGGTCCGGCAACTAAAGACATTAATTGGTTCTGGAAGAAACAAGTCTGAGCTTCTGCCGTAATATTTGCTGCATTTGACCAGAAACCGATTACACCGACTTCAGGAGAATAAACTATGACATGCTGCGTGTGTCCGGTGGAGTCATTGCTATAAACCCAGTCAGTACTTCCGCCACGTACATAATAACCAACAGTCTGATAAGGTGTTCCATACGTAAAATGATTATTTGCAACTATTTCTGCACCATATTCACTAAATATAGCATCGTCCGGAGTAGGTGTCGGGTCGCACCAAGCATAAGGTTTGATTAAATAATTACCGTATGTATGATAATCCATTTCGCATTTGAAGTTTCTTGAATTTTCAAAGTTCTTCCAGTTTATGATTTCTGGTTCCAGCATTGGATAAGTTCCCCTGTATGTTCCCTGTCCGCCGCTGCAAGGGTCAGTACTCGAACCGCCGTTCGAAGAATTCCAGAAATTATATGTCCCGAAAGATCTGTTCAAATCTACATAACCGCATCCGGTAGTGGTCATGTGCCTGTTGGCTCTCCACATACCGCCGCCTGTCGGGTTTGTAGTCTGGTTATAATAATAACCATCGACATTTATTATTGGTGTCCAGTATATCTCACGGTTATTTAAAATATATGTAGCAATCGGGTCAATATTATAATTTTCTACCAGCCAGTAAATGTAATATAAAACATTTTCCATTCCTCCCGGTTCACGTGCGTGTGTTACTCCGTTATACCATACTTCGGGTCTGCCGGTAGGAGCATCAGGATTCTTGGTAATTCTGACTGTCCACATTGCTCTGCCTTCATAAGTATTGCCCAATGAAAACTTTACAGACACGAGCGAAGGATATTGTGTCCTCAATGAATCAAGCTTTGCAATCATTTCTTCCCATTTCAGATTTCCGCCCATTGTTCCTAAAATAGAATGATATACATTAAATTCATCTTTTGATTTCTTCATAATATCATTGTATTGTTTTGATGATAATGGCGGGAAGCTGTTATAATACTGCATCCAGTCATCAACCGTTACCTGATATGGCACACCTGATTTTTGCAAATTAGAGATTTCCGTTTCCGATAGCCACGTTTCAAAATATAATCCTTTTTTATGAATACCGCCTTCAAGAAATAATCCTGCATTCTGAATTTTGTTAAAATCGTTATCCGAGGTTGCAAATATTCTCACCTGAGAATATTTTTCATTTCCATTGTCATGTATCTGGGCAAATGAAATATTTACCAAAAAACACAGGACGACGAAAATAAATGTGTAAAAATTTTTAGAATAGGACATTGTTTTTTAATTTAAATTTAACCTGTAAATTTAAAGAAAAATAAATTTCAAATCAATTCTTTATTAAATAAAAAACCTTTACTAAACATCGTTTAGTAAAGGTTTTTGTAACTGATTGTAACTGGGATTATTTTATTAGAGACATTTTTTTTGTATCTACAAAATTTCCGCTTTGCATTCTGTAAAAATAGAATCCGCTCGAAAGATTAGTTCCGTCAAAATCCACGGCATAATACCCTGCGGTTTTGAATTCATTTACAAGTGATTTGACTTCCCTTCCAAGAACATCAAAAACACTGATTTTTACCAATCCTGCTTTTGGAACCGAATAATTAATCTGTGTTGCCGGATTAAACGGATTCGGATAATTCTGCTCTAAAGAAAACTTTTCAGGTATCGGAGTTTTACCAGGGTTTATACCCGAAACACCGCCTGCAAAATTTGTTATTTTTATATCATCGATATACCAGCCCGTTCCCGTAGTGTTTGCGTCACTTGTTAATCTGAATCTTATTCTGAAATTACTTGAATGATTGACCATTGAAGATATATCAAATGACTGCTTTGTCCAGGTTGTCATGGTTCCTGTATAACTTGAAATCTGCTGCCAGTTTGTTCCGTTGTCACTCGATACTTCAACAATACAAAAATCAAAACTTGCTTCTACATCATACCTGTGCCAAAATTCGAGATAAGCAACGTTATATGCAGATAAATTCAACGGAAGGTTCAGAGACAAAGAGCTATTTAAATTGTTACCGTAATTTGGATTTGCAAATGAATGCGTGGGAGTATGATATTGTGAAGTGTTTATAGCCCAACCGCTTCCATAAGTCCAATTGGCAGTGCCATTTTCCGCACTGTCAGCAAATGTCGTAACTCCGGAACCTACCAGTACATTATATACCTGGTTATAAACAATACTCGTATCGTTTTGCTTGATTCTTATTCTTGTCGGAATTGCGTACCCGTTTGGAGTAGAACCAGAGACTGTAAAATTAAAAGTAACGCTGTCGGATGTAAATGACAGCATTGAGGCTTTTGAATAAACCTGCGTCGGAATATTTATGTAAGCACTTAAAGGTAAAAACTCCACTTTAATATTCTGAGCGTCCATTCTTCCTTTGTTTCTGAAAACGATTTTAACATTTCCCGTTTCATTCTGCGCATAACTTGATTTGTTAAATGCTATTGTTTTATTATTTACAAACGGTCCGGCTGCCATCGTTATATACTGGCACATCCAGAGATTCTGCTGTACATCGGGCATAATTTCACTCGCAGGAGGCCAGAAATCCGAACCAATTTCAGATGTATAAGCAATTATATGGGCATGAGCAGAATCATTATACAGCCAGTCTAAAGCACCGCCCCTTTCATAATATCCCAATGTCTGATAGCAAGTTCCGTAATTGTAGTGGTTGTATTGTGTCATGTCCATTCCCCATTCATAAAATATTGCATCATCCGGCGTCGGAGAAGGGTCACACCATGACCAGGGTTTTAATAAATGATTCCCGTATGTATGAAAACTGATTCCGGATTTAAAATTCCTTGAATCGACAAAATTTTCAAACGCCTGCGTCTCAGGTTCTGAATTCGGGTTGGTTCCCCTGTATGTATCATTGCTGCAACTTGTTGATGAACCTCCGTTTGTCGAATTCCAGAATTGATATGTCCCGTAATTTCTGTTTGGGTCTATACCGTATCCTCCGCTGCACGGATGCCTGTTTTTTCTCCACAGCCCTCCGCCTGTCGGATTAGTTGTTTCATTATAAAAATACCCGTCGCCATTGTAGATAGGAATAAAATAAATTTCCCTGTTATTTAATATATATGTAGCCAGTGGGTCAATATTATAATTCTCGAGCAGCCAGTACATATAATAAATAAGGCTTTCCATGCCGGTTGGTTCACGTGCGTGTGTCAGGGCATAGATAAATACTTCGGGTCTGCCAGTAGGGGCATCGGGACCTTTAGTCATCCTCATACACCATATTTCGCGGTTCTCATATGTCATTCCGATCGACCATTTTGCCGATAACAAAGTTGGATACTGAAGATGCATCGAGTCTATTTTATTAATGACTTCCTGTCTTTTTAAAAATCCGCCCATTGAACCCATTATATTATGGGTTATATTATAATCATCTCTGGATTTTTCAAGAGCTTTTTGAATTTCAAGATTTGTCATTTGCGGAATGCTGTTGTAATAATCCTGCCAGTCGTTTATTATTATTTCATACCGCACACCTGCAGCCTTTAATGCGGATATTTCTTCGGACGATAACCAGGTCTCGAAATAATTACCCGGTTTGTATATTCCGCCGTCAAGTGCAATACCGGCATTCTTAACTTTCTGAAAATCCGAATTAGCAGTGACAGATATTCTGATTTTTGAATACTTCTGATTTTCATTACTGCTTGTTTTCTGTGCTAATGCAATATTTACACAGAAACAGGCAAGAACAACAACCAGTAAAAAGAGTTTATTAAAATTTTGCATAGTAAATTTATTTAATTATATGAAGATGTTATGATAATAATATCCGGAATCATAATAAAAAAACCTCTACTGAACTTAAAAAGTTTAGTAAAGGTTTTAAATTCACAACCTCAAATATGTTCGTAACAAATATTTAAGGCACTTGTAATATAGTCATTATTTAACAAGAACCATTTTCTTTACGGCTACAAAATCATTGGTTTCAATTTTATAGAAATACATTCCGCTTGTAAGTGCTGAAGCATTAAAATCAACTATGTATGTTCCGGCTTGTTTATACTGATTTACAAGATTGGCAATTTCCCTTCCGAGTATATCATATACTTTCAATGAAACAAATCCGGATTTCGGCATTGTATACTTTATTGATGTCGAAGGATTGAACGGATTCGGATAATTCTGAGAAAGTGTATATTTTGTAGGAATTTCCTTAATATTATTTTCAACTTCTACAATACACGGAGGCGGATCTGTATAAGTCCAGTCAGTTGGATTTATCAATGCTGTACCTATCCCGTTGAATACTGCAGAATTTGTAAGAAATCTCATGTTTATACAGCAATCAGGACTTAAATAATTAAACTTCAGTGTCCCAAGCCAATATGAACCTGATGATAATGCAAATGAAGTACCTGTCAGAAGCTGTTGTATGTTAAGGCTCACACAGGTATCACCCATTATTGATGTAGTTGTCATATCAAAATAATTTGCATTATTCGATAAATTAATATTTGCATTTGTCGCGGGATCTTCGGCTATTAAGGAAATTCCATTTGCGGGTGAAACCGTCCAGTAATTTATTCTGATACATGTCGGACCTACATTCCAAATCTGCCCCGTACCGACGTTTGCATAAACATCTATTAAAAATTTATCGACATCAATTCTCGCGTTGTTTAAAGTGAAATTCACTTTTTGTGCAGGCAATGAAGCTGCAATCAAAAATATAAATACTATTATTGAAATTATTTTTTTCATATACATTTAATTTAAACTTTAAGAAATAATAATTTAAAATCTTAATAAGGTCCGCATTTACTCTTACCGAAATTCGCATTCAAAATCAGTAAGTCATATCCATCTACAAATCCGTCGCCGTTAAAATCACAATTCAGATAACCGCCATGACCGAACATCGGCTTAAACACATCGTAGTCCGCAGGACTTACAAATCCATCCTGGTTTGCATCGCCGCCCCACAATACCCATACCGAACCTACCTGTTTCATATTTCCGCAATAAGCCTGAGTGGAAGCTGATGTGAAATTGAAATTAACAGGATTTCCTGTTGAGAAATACATTGCTACTGCACTCCATGTTTCAAGATGGTTTCTGTGTCTCACTACAATATAATAAGTCCCTGATACAGCCTTTGCAAAACTCACTAAGTTTGCAAAACCATCGGAACCTACCAGTGCTAGTGATGTGTCTCTGAATGTAAACGGTGTTGTTGATTGTGCAAGAAAAACCTGCACGGTGTCGGGAGTCTGCGTAGCTCCGTTGTAAAATCCTTCTAAATAAACCTTAAGATTTAAAGTAAATGTCTGCACTGTTCTGAAATTCCAGGCAGTTGAATTTGCACCTGTTCCACCGCCGTTTATTGTTGCTACTCTCCAATAATAAGTTGTATAACCTGTCAAAATACCACTTGGTACTGTAAAAGGCAGTGTACTTACATTTGTATTTAATACATACGAATTAAATGATGCACTTGTAGATATTTGTACTCTGTATCCTGTTGCGCCTGAAACAGTAGACCAATTCAATGTTGGTGTTAAAGGAACATTTACCGAATTATTCGGCGGCGCTATTAATGTAGGAGCCGGAAGAGTCGCTTCTATCGTATGAAAATCCCATACAATTGACCAGTTTCCTGTTCCTCCTGCATTCATTGCATTAACACGCCAGTAGTATGTCGTATTATTTGCAAAAGGAGGATTGTTATGCGTATATTGTGTAGCCGCACCGGTTACCTGGTTTACGAATGTTGTAGCAAAATTCGGGTCCAATGAAATCTGGATTCTGTAAGATGTCGCTCCGGCTGAAGCATTCCACTGAAATACCTGTCCGGTTGTATTAACAGGGTTCTGATGATCCGGTGGTGACGTCAAAACAGGCGGTGCAGGCGGTGCAACTGCTGTCCCGAAATGGAACGGAGGATCTGCATATGGTCCCTGTCCCCCGGCATTAGAACCTAAAACATGCCAATAATATGTTGTAGTACCTGATAATCCTCCTGCAGGAATAGTGTAAAGAGTATCTGCAGCATCATCATCAATCACAACTGCAGTGAAACCAACATTTAATGAAACCTGAACATGATAACTGGTAGCTGTAGGTAATTTTCTCCATTTCAATGTAACAGGCTGTGGAACATTAACCGCGCCATTTGCAGGCGAAACTAATATCGGTTGAGGTGGTGGTGCCGGTGCTGTTGTAAAATTCCATACATCCGACCACGGACTGTCTCCACCCGCATTATGTGCCTTTACCCTCCAATAATAGAGAGTGTTGTTTATTAAATTTCCACCAGGTACTGAATAACCTGAATTTACCAACCCGGGTACGTCCAGCACAATTATTGAAAAATCTGAAGTAGTGGAAATCTGCATTTCGTAAGATGCTGCACCCGAAACATTATTCCAGTCAAGACTTGGAGTCAATGGAACATTAACTGCATTATTTAAGGGTGATACCAATACGGGTGCTACAGGTGCCAAAACTGTAGTCGTAAAATCAAATGAACCTGATGTTTTTGGTGTTGGGCCCATTGCAATTACGTGCCAGTAATAATAAAGACTTGGCAATAAAATATTTGTAACTACAGGATAGGAAGTTGTCGAAAGGTTAATATCCAGAACAGTCGTTGACCCCTGGTATACCTGTAACTGATAACTTGTTGCACCCGTAACTGCTGTCCACGAAAATGTCGGATACAACGACACATTAGTCGAATGATTCGGCGGGGTCAGCAATGTCGGAGGTATAGATTGAGCATTCACTCCGCTTGTTATTAGAAAAGCAAGCAGAAACAATAAAGAGTAAAAAATTTTTCTCATAACAATAATCCCTTTGTTATATTTTTTAATTTGTTAATTAAATTTGATTTTATAAATAAAATTAAAATATGAAATTACCTAATCAAAGTAATTTCATCCTTCTCCCTCTTCTTTTTTGTAGCATAGTAATTTACAAAATACTTTAGTTAAAATCAATTTCGACTTATTTAGCATAAAAAATATTTGGCATGGAAGTTGCAATGCGGAATTATCCGAATCCGTATATCCGACTACAAAAATGGAATATGGAATTCCAAAATAGGGATTGGTTATAAGCAGAATATTTGATGTGCTCGGAAGAGCAGTAATCACACTTGTTAAAGAGCATAAAATCAGGGATACTATTCCGTTGATTTTAATGCGAGTGATTTATCGTGCGCTTTATATTATTACAAATTGGAATCTGGCAGTTTCAGCAACGTAAGAAGACTGACTATTATAAAATAAAAATAATATATAATATCTGATTCTTTAAAAAAGGTAAAATAGTGTTGTCGTTAATATCTTTATTGGTTTGTTCTTTTTCATATTCGGAGCAGAATATTATTCTTTCAATAAAAGTAACAATAATTATGTATATTTTCTAATCTCTTTTAATTGCCTGAAATAAAAAAAAGGTTTCGTACTTTCGCACGAAACCTTCTTAAAAAAATATTTGAGATATTTTTATTTTACTAACCTTCCCGATTCACTTCGTTCATCGGGATTTTAGCAAAATAACTCCGTTATTTTACTAATAACATTTTCTTAACCGATATGAAATCTCCGGCTTCGAGTCTGTATAAATATACACCTGACGGTAAGCTAACTCCGTTGAATGACATTGTATATCTTCCTGAAACCTGATTTTCGTTTACAAGTGTTTTCACTTCTTTTCCAAGTAAATCATAAACAACTAATTTTACGTGCGAAGTTTTCGGCACATCGTAATTTATCAGAGTTACAGGATTGAACGGATTTGGTTCATTCTGATAAAGTTTATACTGCTCGGGTACCTTGCCTTCGTTTTCATCAATTCCCATTGTGAGCGTTGCAGTTTTAATAACAATCTGGTTATTCGGGTCAAACACAACTGCAGTCGGCTGACGGTTGAAATAGAAAGAGAACAGCTGATTGTTCACATTGTTCATAACTCTTACAGTTGTATCAGCGCCTGTTGTAAAGCTGAATTTAATTTCCATTGGTATCTGGAAGAATCCTGCATTTGTCTGCTTTGCAAGGAAGTTTATTCTCCATGTATTACCGCTTGTATTTACAAAATTGTATCCGTTCTGATATGTCGGATGATTCGGAAGTAATATCCAGGAATTGTAGAACCAGTCCAGATTTGTTCCTGCAACCGAACCCATTTTTGCAAGATAATCCGGTATAGTTGAATTCCCGTATCTGAAATTTACAGCATCAGTCGAATACGCTTTCATTCCCTGGAAGAATACTGAATCTCCAAGTGTGTATCTTAATAAATGAAGTGCGCAGGCGCCTTTCATATATGTAATTGCATAATTGAATAATGTATTTACATCGGGTGTTGTTATTGCCCACGAGGGTACACAAATCGCCCAGCCCGGATTTGAACTCATGTATGAACTTGCATCCGAAACAATGTCGTTCTTATACGCTGCGTATCCGCCTGCTTTTTCAAGCCAGACCGCTTCGGTAAAAGTTGCGAATCCTTCATTCAGCCATATATCAGCCCATGTGGCACAGGTAGTCATATCTCCATACCATTGGTGGGCATATTCGTGGGTTACCGTAGAAACATCCCAGCAGCTTGAACATAGAGTTGTCAAAGTCTGATTTTCCATGCCGCCCCAGACAAACTGGGAGCCTCCTGTCGTAAAACCATTTTTTTCAAATCCCATTTCACCGTATTTCCATGAGTACCAGTCGGTAACTGCCTTAATATTATTAAATGCCCATGTGTAACTATTTCCGCTGTTGTAATATAATCTTATAGGGACGGAATCTGCAGGATTAGAAAATTTATGCCACCATACTGTAGCAATGTTGAATGTTGTGTTAGCGGTCATAACCATTAAATAGGTTGAAACAGAATCACGGCTTACCCAGTGATACCATATTGTATCGCCGGATGCTGTCGAATCCTGAAGACGGCCGTTAGAGCCGAGTTTTACATTTGATGGTGTCTTTGCAGTTAAATCTAGAAGTGCTTTATCTGAAGGTCTGTCCCAGCAAGGGAACCATTTCCTTGCACCCTCGGGTTCGGCATCGGTGAATACATATCCGTTTTGGACATAAAACGCGCCGTCTCCGGAAGTTGCTATATGTCTGTAATATATTGTCATCGTGGCTATTTCACCGACCGCATACATTCTGTTCATTGTAATAGTCAGTATATCGGAAACCTGAGTATATGTTAAAAGAGGTCCGCCCGATAAACGAATAGAGTCGATTGCCAGTGACGTATTCACGGCATTAAGTTTTACCTGTGTCAGTGTTGAATCAACTCTGAACATCATTTGATTTGATGCAGAATAAGTGTAAGGATACGGAGATTTAAAACAATTATAAATATTCAGGTTTAATGTATATTTCAATACATTAAAAGAATGTCGTGGTGTATTTGGGGAATCTCCCAAATGCGGCAGAAATCCATTCGGAGAATGGGTTCTCATATATGAACATCTCTCGGACCCTTTTGTAAAGTTCATGTCCTGACTGTATGTGATGTTCCAGATGAGTAAAGCAAATAAAACTAGAATAATTTTTTTCATGTTTGAATTACCTTTTTGTTTTTTGTCAATTAACATAAAATATACAAAAGATATGAAAAATGAAGTAGTCTTTTTTATATAAAAAAAGCCGGAAATTCAAATTTCCGGCTTTTTTTGGACTTAATTTTACTTAAAATTATTTTACCATAAGCATTTTTTTAACCGATACGAAATTATCAGTTTCCAGTCTGTATAAATATACACCTGAAGGCAGATTCATACCGTTAAAGGATATCGTGTATTTGCCTTCTGTTTTATTTTCATTTACAAGTGTTTTAATTTCTTTTCCAAGTAAATCATATACAACAAGTTTAACGTGAGCGTTTTTCGGGACATCATAATTTATATTGGTCACAGGATTAAACGGATTAGGAATATTCTGATATAATTCAAAATTATTCGGTGTCATTGTAAGATTTTCTTCAACTCCCACAGATAATGTTGCCGTTTTTATTACAATCATATCATTCGGATCAAATACAACTGCAGTCGGCTGACGGTTGAAATAAAAAGAGAATAATTGATTGTTCACACTGTTCATAACTCTTACTGTAGTATCTGCACCTGTTGTAAAGCTGAATTTTATTTCAATCGGAATCGGGAAAAATCCGGTCTGAGTTTGCTTTGCAAGAAAATTAATTCTCCAGGTGCTTCCGCTTGTATTTACAAAATTATATCCGTTTTGATATAGCGGATGGTTAGGCTGATAAATCCAGGCATTCATAAACCATGTTAAATCCTGACCTGCAACTGAACCCATCTTTGCAATGAATTCGGGAATTGTCGAGTTTTTCAGTTTGAAGTTTGCCGTATCCGTTGCATAAGCTTTCATCCCTCTGAAGAATAAAGTATCGCCGAGTGTGTATCTTAAAAGATGAAGTGCACAGGAACCTTTACAGTAAGTTATTGCAAAATTAAACAATGTGTTTTCATCGGGAGTGGTAACATCCCATGAAGGTACTGATATTGCCCAGCCCGGATTACCCGACATATAGGAATTGGCGTCAGTATTAATCATATTCTTGTATGCTGTATAACCGCCTGTACGCTCGACCCAGTAAGATTCATTCCATGTCGCAAAACCTTCGTTAAGCCAGATGTTGGACCACGACGCACAGGTAATCATATCACCAAACCACTGATGAGCATATTCATGAGAGACAGTATTTTCGTTCCATGCATTAATAGTCGTAAGAGTCTGGTTTTCCATTCCTCCCCAGACAAAACCAGCACTATTTGGGACATAAGAGAATCCATTTTTCTCGAACGGCATCTCTGTATAAGCATTTGAATAATAAGTAGTCATAGTCGGTAAAATTGCTGCTATTGCTGAACTGCTGGCATTTGTCGGTGAATATAATCTTAATGGTACGCTGTCTAAAG
This sequence comes from Ignavibacteriota bacterium, assembly GCA_003158365.1. GTDB lineage: Bacteria > Bacteroidota > Ignavibacteria > Tepidaquicellales > Tepidaquicellaceae > FEN-1279. Next base: position 27,200 of record PMIW01000054.1, read on the forward strand.
GATTGGATGGTTTGTGCCAGTATACAATATTTATTGTATATCCTACTTTTGATGTCATTACCATTAAATAAGTCGAAAGCGGGTCTCTGCTGACCCAGTGATAGTAAAGCGAATCACCTGTAAGTGTAGAATCGTTCAATCTGCCGTTTGAGCCGAGCCTGACAGTTTGAGGTACTTTTACGGTTAAATCAAAAGTCGCTTTATCGGAAGGCCTGTCCCAGCAAGGGAACCAGCCGCGTGCGCCTTCCGGTTCTGCATCCGTAAATACATAACCTGTTGAACCGCTGTTGTAAAATGATGCATCCGTAACATTCAAATGCCTGTATTTTATTCTTATATTTACAATTTCTCCTATATTATAAGTTCTGTCTAAATTTACCGTTAGAATATCAGACACCTGAGTATATGTCAGATTGGTACCGCTTGTTAATTTTACGGAATCAATTGCAAGCGAAACATTGTTTGCATTTAATTTTATCAAATTTAATGTTGAATCAACCCTGAATGTAATTACATTTGTTGCCGAAAAACTCTTCGGGTACGGACTGAAATAACAACTGTATAAATCAACATTCAATTTGTAATTCAGTACATCGTAAGAATGTCTAGGTGTATTGGGAGAATAATAGTCAAGATGAGGAATAGTCATTTTTGACCTTTTCATAGAGCAAACTTCCGAACCTCTCATATTTGAAAAGTCCTGGGCAACGAGATAATTTCCGATACAAATAAAAATAAAAAGTAGAATTGTTTTTTTCATTGCTGGAATAATTAGTTTAAAAATAAATTGTGATATAATATAATGAATATAAAAAAGAAAAAATTCATATAATTTGATACCGGAAAAACTGTAAAACAGAACAGCAGGCTTGAACTGAATTATAATTAATTATTTTATAATAACCATTTTTTTCACACCGGTAAAATCACCTGCTACTATTTTATAGAAATAAACTCCCGATGCTAAATTATTGCCTTTGAATAATACAGAATATTTGCCTGCTTTTTGTTTTTCATTTACCAGGACTGCCATTTCGCGTCCGGCTATATCATACAAAATAATTTTAACATTCACGTGTCCGGCAATCTCATAATTAATCGTTGTATTCGGATTAAAAGGATTCGGATAATTTTGACCTAAAGTATAACTCACGATTTCTATAGGGTCATCACCGTGTTTATCCTTTAATATTTTATTGTCAGGGTCAAATGTAACCAGATTCGGAAAACCCCTGACAAAAAAACTGAATGACTGCTCGGAAGCATTATTTACGGAATAAAATGTCGTATCTCCGTATGGAGTATTTATTTTTACGTCAAACGGCATCGTAAAAAACACAGGGTTTGAGTTCTGAGTTTGTTTAAGCGTAAATAATACCGTGTAAATATCATTTTGCCCCTGAACATATCTCCAGCTTATATTGTAAATGGGATAGTTCTGACCATAAATCCATTCATTAAAAAAGTAACCGAGCTGCATTCCGGAAATTCCTTCGGCAACCCTTTGAAAATCCTCGGTAACTGCATTTCCGTAAGCCAATGTTGTATCGGATGCGTATGATTTCATTATTTGGAAAAATGCAGAATCACCGACTACTCCTCTCAGCATATGCAGGACTACGCTTCCCTTTGAATAAGTTCTGTTCGCATCAAAAATATTATTAACTGTACTTACATCCTGAACATAAACAGAACCGATTGCTTTCCTTGCATCCGACATTTTATTACTTACATATTGATTATAAGCGGTTTTCCCGTAAGCATCCTCTGCATACACGCACTCCAGATATGTTGCAAATCCTTCGTTGAGCCAAATGTTATGCCAGTCTCTGCAGGTTATTTTATCCCCGAACCACTGATGCCCGAGCTCGTGAGCTATAATATATTCCGAAATTACTCCTATAGAAGTTGCAGTCTGGTGCTCCATTGCGCCTCCCATATCAGTTTGAGCGTGTCCGTATTTCTCCCTTATAAACGGATAAAGCCCGAACCTTGTTGAAAAAATCTTAAGCATATTTACTGTCAGGTCCAGTGTCGGTTTCAGCGAATCAATTACTTCCGGATAAATGTAATGTAAAACAGGCATCGAATCCGAAACAGAATATTTAAAATAATTTGTGTACAAAGAAAAATTTGTTACCGCAACCGACAACAGATAATTTGCAATGCGGTATGAATTTTTCCATTTATATGTTTTAGTATTATCTGGATTAATATCAACTTCCTTTAACACTCCGTTTGACACTCCCGTAAAAGCTGATGGACATTTTATCCATACATCCGAAGAATCGGCTTTGTCGGATTGGATATTCTTGCACGGGAACCAGTCGCTGGCACCGTACGGCTCGCTTAAATTCCATACGGATGGAATATTATTATGCAATCCGAATTCAAAACTTCCGAACCCTGTAGGGACGGGAAGCCCGTGATAATTCACTATAACAGAAAAACTATTTATCAGTTTATTTTTATTATTAGGATGAATTGATATTTTATCTCTGTAATGATTATATGCCGAAGTACTTCCGTTGTATTTAATTGAGTCGACCGTCATCACATTGCTGAAGTTAAAAAATATTGAATCGGCAGGATTCAATATTAATCCGTTTATAGTAACCTCCCCTGTTAAATTGTCAGGGTTGATTTTTATTTCAAGAAAAATTTTATAATATTTTATGTCAAGATTGGTATCTGCTTCCGGAATATTCATTAAACTGCCGTCGGAAAAACCTGTTTTTTCAAGATTTGATATTTCTTCGGAGGATTGTGATAATACTATGCCTGTACAACGAATTGATAAAACTAATATCGAAGTGATAAAAATCAGCGACCGGAATTTATGCCCGGTGAATATTTTAATTAACCCAATGATTATTCCTGTTTTTTATTTAACCTGCTGAATTGCTTTAAAAAAGTTTTATGATTTTTATACTGTATAGCCTTCATTCCAAGAGATTCCGAAACCTGCACGTTTTCCTTTATGTCATCTATTAAAAGAGTTTTAGAAGGCTCGAGCTTGTATTTTTCCAGAGTAATCTGAAATATTTTCTTCTGAGGTTTGTTCAGTTTCACCTTGTAAGAGAGAACACGTTTTTTTAAAAGCTTTACGAAAGGAAAATTCTTGTCGATGAAATTTATATGCGCAGGGTCTGTGTTTGACAATAAGAATATTTTAAATCTTTTTATCCGCGCAATCTTTTCCACAAATGTCTTCATGGAACTGTTTACCCAGAAAATATCGGAATAAAAGAACAGAAAATCTGAATAACTTATTTTCAATCTGAATTTTTTCTTCAGTATTTTAAATACGTCTTTAATGCTTAAAGTTCCGCGCGTTATTTTAAGGCCCAGCTTATTTTTATTTATATAATTTTTAAGACTCCTTGCATTCAGGTTTTTTTCGTGCAAAGCAACCCTGTCGTAAAAATAACAGAAGTCAAAATAAACAAGTGTATTTCCTAAATCAAATATTATATTTTCAATAGGGCCTTTGCGCAATTGTCAGAGGTATTTTTTTTCTAAAATATTTAAATCTTTATCGAGCATGTAGTATTTTGGATGACCTGTTGGAATTTCAGTTCCGACTATTTCTTCTTTCGATAATTTTTCCAGATACATTACAAGAGCCCTTAAACTGTTTCCGTGTGCTGAGATTAAAATATTTTTTCCCGCTTTTAAATCAGGGACAATATGCTTTTCCCAGTAAGGGATTACCCTGTCGGCTGTGTCTTTCAGGCTTTCACCGTTCGGAGGTGCTGTATCATAACTTCTTCTCCAGAGCTTCACCTGCTCGGCACCGAATTTTTCGCGGGTCTCATCCTTGTTTAATCCCTGCAAATCACCGTACATTCTTTCGTTAAGAGCTTTGTCTTTTTCGACGGGAATATCTTTTTGTTTTATAATATCCAGTATTATATCGAGTGTTCTCTGCGCCCTTATTAAATCGGATGTGTATGCTTTGTCGAATTTGTAATTTTTCAGTTTCTCCCCTGCATCCTGAGCTTCCCTGATTCCCTGCTCGGATAAATCAATATCTACCCAGCCCGTAAACCTGTTTTCAAGATTCCACTGGGATTGACCGTGTCTTAAAATAACTAAATATGACATATTGTATTTTTTTAATTTTTTCCCGTTACTTCCATTTTATCGAACATCCCATCGAGGGAATTTGCTCGAACGAAATTTCCTTTTCATCAAGAATCAGCTCTATTGCCGCTTCGAGGTCCTTTGATTTGACCTGTGATTCGTCTTTCCAGCTGTCATCCAGCCTTCCCCTGTATTTTAAAATTTTTTTTTCGTCGTAAACATAAATATCCGGAGTGCAAACCGCTTCATATTTTTTTGCGGTTTCCTGCGATTCATCAAAAAGATACGGATAATTCATGGAGTAATTTTTTGCGAAAAGTTTCATGTTGCCGAAAGAGTCCTCGGGATATGCAGTGACATCGTTCGGGCTGATTCCGATAAGCTGAACTCCTTTATTGCCGTATTTAGTCTGAAGTTTTATAAACCGCCCTATCACTGCTTTTACATACGGGCAGTGATTGCACATAAATATAATAACGAGAATTTTTTTTCCGCTGAATTCACTTAGCGTATAAATCTTTTCGTCTATACCTTTAAGTGAAAAATCAATTATACCGGAATTTAATTCTCCGGGTTTACTTTGTAAAAGCATTTTATTTATTAAATTTCTTCTTCGTCGTCGTCAATCATTTCAGGATGGAAATCCTCGTATATAAAACTGTTGAGCTTTTCCTTTTCCACATCCTGCCTGAAAACTTCCTCGGTAATGAACCTGTATTTTTCCTCGAGTGTATAATCACTCTGAAAATGCACAATAATACTGTGCTTGTCGAGCAGGCAAATCAGTTTTTCAAATTCATCCTTCAACTGAATCCCGTTTGATTTATTCAGCCTGGGAAAATTCGGTTCGCCTATTAATTGAAAGACATTTATTAATTTTGAATTTTTATGCTTTTGTTCAAACTCCCTGACCTGTGTTAAAAATTCATTGTCATCTTCAACCTCTTCTATCTCAAGGGTTTCATCTGAAGCTTCTTCAATACTTAAAAAATCATCTTCAATCAAATTCATTTCGTCCGATACTTTTTTCTTCTTCTTTATATTCTTTTTATCGTCGTCCTTTTTGCGTTTTTGCATTTATTAAACTTATTTAAAACTTATTAAAACTTTTTCAAAACTATTTTAGTGTTTCTTACAAAAATAAAAACATTATTAAACAATTCAAGTTAATTTAAAAATCATTTTATAAAATAAAAATAGAGATATATAAACGGTGTTATGAAAATTAAGCTGTCAAACCTGTCAAGTAATCCCCCGTGACCGGGAATAAGATTCGATGAATCCTTAACTTCGGTATATCTTTTAAGCAGCGATTCGAAATTATCACCTGCCTGGCTTACCGCTCCAATCAACAATCCCAGCACTATGCTGTCGGTTAAATTTATAAATTCACTTTTTAAATAATAAAAGAACACTGATGATATTACGGTAAATAACAAACCTGCTATTGCGCCTTCAACCGTCTTATTCGGACTGATAGATGTTAATTTGTGTTTTCCGAGTAATTTTCCGCCGAAGTACGCAAATGTATCACAAGCCCAAATCAGCACGAATAAATATATCACAACAAGAAAATTCTTTTCAAGTTCATTCAAAAGAAAAAAAGGAATCGTAACATATATTATTCCGAAAACCGATAATACGGGATTCAGCGGATTCCTTTTCTTTTCCCTGAAAATTTCAAAAAACACAGGAAGTGAAATTAAAATCATTCCGGTATAATATTTGAAATACAAAAGAAAAAATATTGCAACCGATATTAATACCGTAAGTATCTTTAAGGTAAAAATACCTTTATTTTCGAACATCTTCAAAAACTCCCATAAGCACAATGTCTGAATCACAAGGCACAAAACCAGGAAATAAATTCCGCCGAGATATATGAGATATAAAAAAAGCGGTATCCCTATTACTCCTATAATTGTCCTTTTCGCTGTGTTTGACATTAATATGCTTTCCGGGTTTTTTTATTATAAATTTTTACCATATAAATCATAATAAATATAAACAGTACCAGTGAAACCAATCCGAGTATTCCGAACTGCACCAGCTGCATTCCTGAAATCTCCGGCTCTGCAATATTATCTTTGCCGAATTTGAAAACCGAATAAGCTGAAATAAAATTATTTGTAAAATGACAAACAACTGCAGTCCATATGCTTTCGCTGTAATATACTACAAATGTAAGATAAAATCCCAATACAATTAAAGGAATCAGGTTGAACGGATGAAAATGAAATATTGCAAAAATAAGTCCCGTCAGAAATATCGCGTTCCTCCTGAGTGATACTCTTTCCAGATTTTTGAACAGCAATCCCCTGAAAAGAAATTCTTCGCAGATAGCAGGTGTTACAGCAATTATAAAAACCACAAATATAAATTCGGGTATGCTGTTTGCCGTTACAAGACTCATGGTTGTCTGCTCTAGCGCATCGAATAAATCTTTAACCTGTTTTAAAAATTCTATTCCGAACGGCAGGGAGAAAATAAGTTTATTCTGCAAATATAAAAAAACCTGAAGGAAAGGCTGAACAACAACCAATCCGAAAATTGCAAGAAAGAAAATCGCGAAATTTGGTTTCCTTATCCTGAAAGTTTCCGTGAATTTATTTCCCTGCAGTAAGCTCAATAGTATTGCCGGAAAAAGAATAAACATGAATTGCGCGAAAGATAATATAATCCTTGTCTTCAAAAGATTCTCAGGAAGGGTTTTTAAATCCACCCCTAAAATAGAAATAGTTAATAGTCCGCCGAATACCTGGTAAGTAACAAAAGTCGTGATTAATAGAATAACAATAAATACTGCGGGATGCATTTTCGAGAGAGGAGCTTTTTTCGGTTCTCTGTTGTTATTAATACTGTCCAATTAAAAATATATTTTATGCAATATTGCAAAATATATCCTTTAATTAAATAACAATAATCAGGTAGTGTATTTTTTAAAAAATTGATATTAAAATTGAATAAAGGTATTTTACACTTATGTCAGAAGGAATTGAATTTTACGAAGAACAAACAGGGGTCAAAAAAAGCAGAAAATATTTTTATATTATAAATATTCTTCTTTTCGTTGCAACATTTTTTACTACTACTTTAAGCGGTGTATTTTGGGCAAACCGGGACCCTTACCAGTTGTACAATTTTCCCGCAGGACTGCTTTATTCATTCTTGCTTCTCTCGGTAATCAGTGCTCACGAATTCGGGCATTATTTTGCCGCACGCATTCATAAAGTTGATGTTACACTGCCGTTTTATATTCCGTTTCCGTTTATATTTTTAAATCCGTTCGGTACTATGGGTGCGGTTATTAAAATGAAATCCCGAACGCAGACCAGAAAATCTTTATTCGATATCGGTATAGCAGGTCCGATTTCAGGATGGGTAATGGCTATGGCAATATTAATTTACGGCTATTTTACACTGCCTCCGATTTCTTATTTATTCAAAATACATCCCGAATACCAGACAACGGGAATTCCGACAACAGGCTTTACTTTCGGCTATAATATTGTATTTTACGTATTCGAAAAAATATTTTCGGGACCAAAAGTTTTTATTCCTCCGATGAATGAGATTTACCATTATCCTTTCCTTTGTGTCGGCTGGTTCGGACTTTTAATTACTGCACTTAATATGATGCCTGTAGGGCAGCTCGATGGCGGACATATCTCATATACAATGTTCGGTGAAAATCACAAATATCTTGCTTACATTGTATTCGGTCTTTTGATTTTTTTCGGTCTTGCCGGATTGCTTCCTTTGGTCGGATTAAATTATAATTTTGGCTCGGCAAACTGGCTTGTATGGTCTATACTTATATTTTTCGTAATAAAAATAAAACATCCCCCTATTGTAACAGATTTTCACGAACCTCTCGGAACATTCAGAACTATTCTAGGGTGGATTTCGTTTATAATATTTGTTATTTCATTTTGCCCGGTTCCGATTTTGGAAAACTAATTCAAATTAAATGATATAAAGTGGAAAGTAAAAACAGAACTGCATTTTTAGTTATATTCCTGACGATATTCATAGACCTTCTCGGTTTCGGAATTATTATTCCCCTCCTTCCCGATTTCCTGAAAAATGTTGTGATGGCAAATGAATCTATTATAGGACTTGTAGTAGGCATTTTTTCACTTATGCAGTTTATATTTACTCCTGTATGGGGCTCGATGTCGGATATATACGGCAGGAAACCAATATTGGTAATGAGTCTGACCGGTAATGTAATTTCATATATATTAATGGCGCTTGTGTTTTCGGGAATATTTCCTTCTCTTATTTTATTAATTGTAGCAAGAGGACTTGCTGGAATTTTTTCCGCAAACTTATCGGCGGCTCAATCCGTTGTTTCAGATTTAACGACAAAAGAAAACCGTTCCAAAGGAATGGGAATAATCGGCGCAGCTTTCGGACTTGGATTTGTTTTCGGTCCCGCACTCGGCGGATTGCTATCATATAAATTCGGCTACGGCATGCCGCTTTTTCTTGCAGCATTCTTTTCGTTCGTTGCAGCACTGCTTTGCATTACAGTTTTCAAAGAAACACTGGACCCGGAATTAATGGCGCATAATAAAAAGAATTTTACAGGCGTTAAAGTAATTAATTTCAGAGGTGTTCACGATGTTATTACAAACCGCAGAGTGGGAATTTATGTAATAATATTCTTCTTCATTACATTTTCATTTGCAAATATTCACGCAACATTCCTGCTTTTTGCAGAAAGAAAAGACGGATTGAATTTAAACCAGGAAGAAGTAGGGCTCCTTCTTTCTTTTATAGGTGTCATTGCAGCTATCGTTCAGGGTACAATGATTAAATTTTTCAAGAATAAAGTCGGAGAAGAGCGCTCTCTCATTTTAGGAAATATTTTAACAGGTATTGGACTTGCCTTGATTCCGTTTTCAATTACAATTCCGATTATGCTTCTTGCACTCACTATTCTTGCATTCGGTAACGGGCTGAATAACCCCATGGTACTTGGATTAATTTCACAGAATGTCGGACAGGATGAGCAGGGCTCGGTCCTCGGCGTAAATCAGGCTCTCGGCTCACTTGCCAGATTTCTCGGTCCCGTATGGGGCGGCTTTATATACCAGAGTCTCGGATTTCAGTTTCCTTTTTTATCGGGCGCATTCTTTATGATACTAATAACTATTTTCAGTATTATGTATCTAAAGCCTCAAAAAGTAGTTTGAATTGAAAATTGAATTGATATTCAAAGTTATTAATTACTATTAATTTCTATACACTCTGCACACTAAACCATTCCAATCACCGCTAACATCCTGCCGGATTTATCCCTGTCCCTTCTGTAAGAATGAAATAAATCTTTTTCTTTAAACGTGCAATATCCTGATACTTCAATATTTTCATTTCTGACACCGATTTTTTGCAATTGAATATAATTATGCTTTTTTAAATCAATAAAATATTTTCCGTCTCTGTTTTCTTTCACTCCCTCATCAAATAAATCCGCAACATCTTTTCCAACTTCAAAATTATTCACGGATATACCGGGACCAATGTAGGCAATTATTTTTTCAACATCGATTGAAAATTCTTTTATAAGTTTATTAATAGTAACACTTGTAATATTATTCAATGTACCCTTCCAGCCTGAGTGAATAGCGGCAACTACTTTTTTATCCGGTTCATACAAAAGTACCGGTATGCAGTCTGCTATGCTGACTGCAAGAAAATTGTTTTTCAAATTCGTGTAGAGTGCATCGCTGTCTTCAAAAAACGCCGGGCTTTTAACATGATTTGATTTTACCGAATGAGTCTGCCTTTGAAACGAGACCAGGTCCTCCTCTATACCAAGTTCTTTAAAAAAGATTTTCCTGTTTTCCCTGACCTTTTCATTTTTATCCCCCACCCTGTAGCTAAGATTAAAATAATATGGCGGTTCACCATTCCCGCAAAACCTTGTGCTCAATCCCGATTTAATTTCGGGAAATTTTTGGTTTAATTATACTCATCAAAGTTTTTTAAATATCGTTCAGGAAATTTCTGCTTCTGTTTGATTTTTTCCTGGAGTCGATTTTTTTGGAAATAAGTCTTTCTTCCTTGGAAATCAAAGAGGGTTTTGTTTTGCGCCTTACTTTTTCTTTTTTAAATGCTTTTTCGATTAATTTATTGAATTTCTTAATTGCATCAAGCTTGTTTAAATACTGAGAGCGTTCGTTCTGGGATACTATTTTCAATATGCCGTTTTTATCAAGCTTATTCTTTAATTTAACAGTAAGAATATTTTTTTCCTCATCATCAAGTAATTTCGAATTAGGGATATCGAAGTTCAGCTCAATCTTAGTCGAGACCTTGTTTACATTCTGTCCGCCCTTTCCCCCGCTCCGTGATGCCTGAAATTTGAGCTCATTTTCAAAATCAATTTCTCTCATAAATAATCATTTTATAAGAAGATAAAACATATATAAATTTATAAAAACAAATAAATAATTGACCATATTTAAATAATTGCAGATAATATTTTTGATAATTATAACAGATTTAATTTTATTTATGATTTTATTATTCTGATCTCACGGTTTTTTTTCAGTGAAATCGGTGAAATCAGATTAATCAGTGATTATTTATTTACTTTCTTAACTGATAAATCTTTTTTAACTTTAATGATAAATTAAAAACTCATATGAATAAGTTAATAACGATAATAACTTTTATCTTTCTTATTTTTGGTTTGGCAAAAGCGCAAACAAAAATTGTTTACAGCTCGGATGATACAAAAAGTAATTATCTGCAGATTTTCACTATGAACGATGACGGAACAAATAAAAAACAAATCACCGACCTTCCCGCAAACTGCTCCCATCCGAGGTGGTCGCCTGATGGTTCTAAAATAGTATTCCAGACTGATGATGACAGGATATTTTTAATTGTAAATGCCGATGCTGATACTGCAGATGAACCGATATTTATTTTCGGCGGCTCCAATCCGTCATTTACGGCAGATAATGATCAGATATTATTCAATTCCGACCACGATGGAGCTCTGTCAATTTACATAATCGACCCCGCAGAAGGTGAAGCGTACCTGATTTCAACAATCGGTTATTCCAACCAGCAGGTTCTGTCAAAAAGCGGCAAATACCTTGCATATTCGGCTTTCTACGACGGCAGCAAATGTATAATGATGACGGACCTGGAAGATACAACCGATGACAATACATTTCAGATTAATGTTAATGATAATGCCAATTTGCTTCCAGATTTATCATCAGACGCAAATATGATTGTTTATGCGGGTTTTAATAACCAGCTTAACGGGACAATATACCTTTTTAATAACGGGAAAGAATCGGCACTAACAAAAGGAATCACAAGCTGCAACCTGCCGAAGTTTTCACCCGATGACAGCAAGATTGCATTCCTTTCAATCGGAACAAACTCCGTTAAACTTTATACTATGAATCTCGACGGAAGCAATAAAGAAGCAATTAATAATAAGGGCGGAAATATCGGAACTTATAAATGGATCGATAACGACAGGATAGTTTTTGACGCTGAAAACGGTAGTGAATACCAGATTGGAATCATTACCTTAAGTACGGGTAAATGCACTATGCTGACGGGACAGGGAAATAATTTACATCCTGACGTGTTTTAAAATTTTTGTTAATTTAATTTATTTGATTTGAAAGTAATTGAACATTTAGAAACAGCAAAAAATCCTTTAATAAGTTTTGAAATTATTCCCCCTCTAAGAGGCGGTGATATTAAACAGATATTCAATATCATCGATGACCTGATTAAATATAATCCGCCGTTTATAGATGTAACTTCTCATTCCGCTGAAGTCCAGTATGAAGAAACTCCTGATGGCATTAAGAAAAAAGTAAAGAGGAAAAGGCCCGGCACAATTGGTTTATGCGTCGCAATAAAAAATAAATATAACATAGAAGCTGTACCGCATCTGCTCTGTTCGGGATTTACTAAAGAAGAAACCGAAGATGCTCTCATAGAACTTAATTATCTCGGCATTGAAAATGTTCTGGCTGTAAGGGGTGACGAAAGAGAATACAAGAAACCAATTCCACAGGGAAAAACCAGCAATGTTTATACAGTCGAACTCGTAGAGCAGATTGTGAATATGAACAAGGGAATTTACCTTGAAGAAGATTTGCTCGATGCGACACCGACTGAATTCTGCATTGGCGTCGGAGGTTATCCCGAAAAACATTTCGAAGCACCTAACCTGAAATCAGACATTAAATTTCTCAAAGATAAACTGGATAAGGGCGCACACTATGTTGTTACACAGATGTTTTTTAATAATGAACATTTTTTCAGCTTTGTTAAAAATTGCAGGGAAGCGGGTATTACTGCCCCGATTATTCCCGGAATAAAGATTCTTACGAATAAAAAGCATCTTACAAGTCTCCCGAAAGATTTTATAATTGAAATTCCCGAGGAGTTATCTGAAGAAATAATGAATGCAGATGCCAGACATTCACAGGAAATCGGAATTAACTGGTCTTTTAAACAGGTTGAAGCTTTGTTTAATTTCGGAGTGCCTGCAGTGCATTTTTATATTTTGCAAAACTCGATTCCGATGCAAAAACTGATAAAAAAATTGAATATATAGAAATTAGTATCTTGAAATTTTGTTTTTTTGTTGATATTTTTAGTTGATGGAATTAGAAAAGATTTTAATATTTCTCAAGTTTACAAATAAGAACTTTTAATAATATTTTAAAAAGTGTATCCCGAAAAGATACACTTTTTTTTTGCACACAAAAAATATGGACACAAACAATTTTTTAAAGCTTTTCAAAAAAAACGAGATTGATAAAACCGAAACACTGAGATTTGTTTATGTGAACCGAAAAAAGATTGTCACATATGTTCCTCTCGGCTTTGTGGACAAATTAACATTTGAAATGTCTTTCGCCGGAGCAGGAAAAATCGGCAATTATGAATTCTGCTCATTCAGAACAAAAGGTCTCGGTACGTTTATGCCCGGCAAATCCGCCAAACCGTTCGAAGGTAAAAAAGGAAAACTTGCTTTCGAGGAGGAAGTAAGACTGGAAGTGGAATGCGGCGAAGAGAATCTGGACAGAGTAATTGATGCACTCTTCTTAAATCACCCCTATGAAGAAGTTGCATATGAAATTTATGATTTCAAAAAACGCTCCGGTAAACCTGCATCGGTTGTTATTGGTTTTAAAAAACCCGTTTCCTTTAAAAATATTATTACAAGAATAAATAAAAATATTAATCAGGATAGTATAGACGGGAATTACAGTATTAAGAATTTGTGCTTTACCAGCTGCGAAGTGAATAATTCACTGATGTTAAAAGCTAAGGAAAAGAACTGTAAACTAATTATATTTTCTGAAAAAAATAAATTAAAATTCAAATACATATAATGGACGAAACTAATTTAGAAAAAACTCCAATTGAAGAAAATAACGATTCCCAAAACCCGGGAGAAAAAGAGGATGAATCGCGGATATTGGAATTCTTTGAGTACAAAGAAGGTATTCAAAGACCAAGTTTAAATGATAAATTAATTATTCTGTATGAACTGACTAAAATCGATAAAGAACTGGCTGAAATTGACGAGGAAAAAGGAGATTTACCCGAAAAAATAAAAGCATTGCTGGATAGCATCGATACTATTGAAGCAATCATCAAAGAAGATTCGGGCAAAGTCGAGCAGTTCGAAAATGAAAAACAGCAGCTTATCAAAGATAATAAAGTGCACGAAGAAAAAATGAGCAAGTATGATGAACTTAAATATAACGCAAAGAGTAACAAGGAATATGATGAGATAGTAAAATCCATCGACGCTTTTATTGAACTGATTGAAAAAAACGAAAAACGCATAAAAGAAATCGATTCGCTCAATGCCACTGTTGTAAAAGATATCGAAGAAAGAAATTTAAGGAACGAAGAGTATAAAAAGGAGCTCGAAGAGAATAAGGAGCACCTGAATGAACTTAATACGGAATTTGAAGATGAAGAAAATGAGCTTACTAAAAAGAGAGAATTGCTTATTGTGAAAATCGATGATGAAACAAGGAGTTTATATGAAAGAATCAACAGCGGCTCAATGAGAGGTGAAGCAATTGCAATAGTAAGAAAAGGCAACTGCAGCGGATGCTATAACTCGGTGCCTCCCCAGAGGGAAATAGAAATTAAAATGGCAGAAGAAGTTTTTACCTGCCAGTCGTGCGGAAGAATTTTAATAGACGAATCAATATTACCGAATAGTTAGATTGTTCTTTTTAATATCCGTTCCGTTTTAGGCAATCGCGCGAATCCTTTATCGGATAGTGAGGAAAGTCCGGACTCCATCGAAGCAGGGATGCCGGGAGAAATTCCCGGGCTGTTTATACGTCAACGTTAAACGGCAGAAAGTGTTACAGAAAAGTAAACTGCCCTTAGGGGCAAAGGTGAAACGGCAGGGTAAAAGCCTACCATTCAAAAAGCAATTTTTGAGATTGACAAACCTCATCCGGAGCAAGGCCATGTATAGGGAGTAAAGTTCTGCTTGCTTATTATACTCCCGGGGTAGGTCGCAAAAAGCCTGCGGGCAACTGCAGGATAAGATAAATGATTGCCGGTCCCGATTCATCGGGACTACAGAATCCGGCTTATTAAACGGAACGGAATATTAACTCATCTCCAGCATTCTCAATATCGGCTTCAATGCCTTTACTCTCAAATCCTCATCCATCGTAATCTCGGGAGTTTTATCCCTCATACACAAATATAATTTTTCCATTGTATTGAGCTTCATATAAGGGCATTCATTGCAGGAGCAAGACGCTTCGGGCGGTGCTGTTATAAAAATTTTATCGGGACATTTTTTTGTCATCTGCGTTAAAATCCCCGGCTCTGTTGCAACTATAAATTCTTTAGCCGGGTCTTCCTGAACAAATTTCAGCAGTGCGCTCGTCGAGCCTATAAAATCAGCATAATTCAAAACCGTTTCTTCACATTCAGGATGTGCGATTATTTTTGCCTGCGGATGCTCGGTTTTTAATTTTATAATTTTCTTTTCGCTGAAAGTCTCGTGAACAATGCACGAGCCCTGCCAGAGCTTCATTTCCCTTCCCGTTTTTTTAATCAGGTACTTGCCAAGATTTTTATCGGGAGCGAAAATTATTTTTTGGCTTACGGGTAATTGCTTTACGATTTTTTCTGCATTGGATGATGTACATATAATATCCGAAATTGCTTTCACATCCGCAGAACAGTTTATATAACTAATAACTATATGGTCCGGATTTTTATCTTTAAATTTTTGTAAAAGCGGCGCAGGGCATCCTTCAGCAAGCGAGCATCCGGCTTTTAAATCGGGAAGCAAAACCAGTTTATCGGGATTCAAAATCTTCGCAGTCTCTGCCATAAAATGCACGCCTGCAAATACAATTACATCAGCTTTGGTTTTCTGTGCCTCCTGTGCAAGCTGCAAACTGTCACCTATATAATCTGCAATATCCTGTATCTCCGACTCCTGATAAAAGTGCGCTAGAATTACCGCATTCAGCTCTTTTTTAAGTCTCTTTATTTCTTCTACGAAATCAACTTCAATCTCAGCAATATCAGTGTTTTGTGTATTAAGCATATTTATTAATTTTTTTCCTCTTACAAATTAAGATATTTATTCCTCTTTTAATATGAAACAAAAAATATCAGTTATTAATTATATAGTGAATTACAACTTCCTGATTTATTTCGTAAATTATTGTATATGAAAGCAATGATACTTGCGGCGGGTTTCGGAACGCGCCTGAAACCACTTACGGATAATTTACCAAAGGCACTCGTGCCTTTCCAAAACGAACCTATGGTAAATTATCAAATAAAAAAACTTAAAGAATTCGGATTCACCGAAATCATTATCAACGCACACCATTTCGCAAATCAAATCATTGACTACTTCAATCAAAACTCTTTCGGAATAAAAATAAACGTAATCGAAGAAGAAATAATTCTCGGCACGGGTGGAGGAATCCTTAATGCAAAAAAATATCTTGAAAAAGAAGATTTCTTCCTCGCAATAAACGTGGATGTCTTTACCGTTTTTGATTTTTCCAAAATAATAATTTTTCATAAATCTAAAACTCCACTTGCATCTGTCGCCGTGCAAAAAAGGAAAACAAAAAGGTATCTTGAATTCGACGACAATATGAAACTACTCCGCCGCCAAAATGAGCAATCTCAAAAAGAAAATCTTTACGCATTTAACGGAGTACATATAATATCAAATAAAATATTCACTGAAAGAAAAATTGAATATCTTGATATCTTCGATTTATATTTTGAAATGATGAAAACCGGTGAAGAAGTTTTCGGCTTCGATGTCGAAACCAGCGAATTCAGGGATTTGGGAAAAATTGAAGCGCTGAATTTTTTAAAATAAAATATTGTTTTATTAATCATACTGGAAATTAACATCAAAAAAATTCAGGTATTTTTTCTTGAAAATTATCAGGAAACAGAATATGAAATTTTTTAATATTTTATTGTTCTGCATTTTCCTCATTACAATTTCAATAAATGCACAAATAGATACAACTGCTGTAAATGGCTGGAGACCAAATGGAATAGACAGCGCCATTACATATTTTCACTCACAGTTTACAACAGACCATAATCACGGAAATTTCGCTCAGGAATTCGATTTATCGGGGTTTAACAACGGATACTTGGAGATTGAAAAGACAATTCCACCGGTATTCCGTTCTCCAAATGCATTAAATTTATTTATAGATACAAAACTTATAGAACTATCACCTGTTTCTTCTCAGACTGCATCAGTTTCAAATCTTTATATTGCCAATTATAACAATCACTGGTCTGAATGTCCAGGATGGAATGCAACTACTTCCGCTTTAAATATCTGGTGGACTTACATTACAGGTGAAGATACTGGATTCACTCAGCAAATAAATAAACTAAAGATAAGATTTTATTTAAAGTATACACCGGGTGGACTGGCTATTAAATCGAAAATCATTTTAGACTGGTATACCACTTGGAATATCCAAGGATACCATGAATCTATGATTGATGATTTTGAGTTGGTAACAAAAATCTCTGAAGAAAATGAGAATGTTAAAGATTTTCAACTGAGTCAGAATTACCCAAACCCATTCAATCCAAAAACAGTGATAGAGTTTTATCTTCCTAAAAAAAGTTTTACGAAATTAACTGTATATGATTTGCTCGGAAGGGAAATTGAAGTTATTGTAAATAATGAGTTGCAGTCAGGAAATTATAAAGTAAATTTTGACGGAAGTAAATTATCAAACGGAATGTATTTTTACAAATTACAAGCGGCAGATTATGTACAGGTAAAAAAAATGGTTCTTATTAAATAATGCCCTAAATCACATTCTCCAGCCTTATTATCTCCGGTACTTCTTTCATAATCTTGCGCTCTATTCCGGCGCGGAGTGTCATTACATTTAATGGGCAGGCATAGCAGGCACCGAGCAATTTTACCTTTACGATATTATCATCGGTAACTTCGACAAGCTGGACATCTCCCCCGTCAACCATCAGGTAAGGTCTGATGTTCTTTAAAATTTCCTCGACTTTTTCAAATAATTCCCGGTTCATATAATGTTCAAAAATAACAAAATTGTTCTTAATAATAAACAATATTCGTAAAAAAAACCGCTAAATTTAAAGAATTTTAAATATTTTTATATTGTTGAAGTAAGAGGGTGGTAATATTTATTTTTCCATTAATTTAAGTTTTGAAATTTCCTAAATTAACCCAATGCAAAAGACGGTCTCATTACATACGCTTGGATGCAAATTGAATTACAGCGAAACATCGGGCATTGCGAAACAGTTTCAAAAGAGTGGAATCACTTTAAAGGAATACGGAGAGAAAACAGATATTTTTGTTCTTAATACGTGCAGTGTTACAAATAATGCCGATAAAGAGTGCAAGCAGATTATTAGAAGTGTAATCCGTAATAATCCCGAAACTTATGTCATAATAACAGGCTGTTATGCCCAGCTTCAGCCGGGTGAAATAGCCTCAATCGATGGCGTGGATTTAATTCTCGGCACGAATGAGAAATTCAAACTGTTCGATTACATAGAAAATTTCGACAGTGAGAATTTATCGTGTTTCGGGAAAAAACATCACGCAGATGTTTTCGTGTCCCCGCTCGACGGCTCGGATTATATCGGTGAGGCATATTCTTCTGATGTGGATTCAAGAACCCGCGCATTCCTGAAAATTCAGGACGGTTGCGACTATAACTGCGTATTCTGCACAATACCGCTCGCACGGGGGAAATCACGCAGTCTCGCAATTGAAAAAGTTATCGAGAATGCACAAAAAATTATAGATTCTGGTTATAAAGAAATTATATTAACCGGTGTTAACACAGGTGATTATGGATTTACAGACGGCGAAAAGAATTATGAATTTCTGGATGTTCTTTATAAATTAGATAAGCTCGATATTAAGAGAATAAGGATTAGCTCCATTGAGCCGAATTTACTGACAGACGACATCATTGACCTTGTAAATTCTTCTTCAAAATTCTGCAATCATTTTCATATTCCANNGGCTGCGATGTAATAGTTGGTTTTCCGGGTGAAACCGAAAAGCATTTTGAAAATACTTTTAATTTCATAAATTCATTAAAAGTGTCTTACCTTCACGTATTCAGTTATTCCGAGCGGAGGGATACTCTTGCAGTTATACTGGATGGAAAAGTTGAAATTAAAGACAGAAAGCTCAGAAGCCAGCTATTGAGGAATTTATCTAATAAAAAGAAGTTTGATTTTTATTTAAAACATATTGGCAAGACCCGGGATGTCCTGTTCGAATCCGCAAAAAACGGTTCTATTGAGGGATGGACAACCAACTACATAAGGGTTAAAACAGAGTACAACAAAGATTTTGAAAATAATATTTTGCCCGTAAAGTTGCTCGAAGCAAACGGTACAAAATATGTTAGTGGTATAGTAGAAAATAAGAAATAGTTTTTGAAACTTAATCAAAATTATAATCTATGAAGTTATATTTAATTCGTCATACAGAAGCTATTGACTACGAAACCGAATCTGTAAGAAGTGACGAACACAGGTTCATAACACCAAAAGGCAGAAGAATAGCGATTAATGTTTTTAAAATGATTAAAGAGGAAATGCTGGACCTCGAGAAAATTTTCACCAGCCCGCTTGTACGCTCGGTGCAGACTGCGGAAATTCTTGCGCTGACCGTTAAGTACAAGAACGATGTGGAAATTGCAAATGAGTTAACGCTTTCTTCTTCACCGGAAAAAGTTTTGCAACTTTTAAAGCGTAACTCGATTTTCAAATCCATTGCGCTCGTAGGACACGAACCTATGATGAGCACTGTGGTTAAAAACTTCACGGATAAAAAAGATGAGGAGTTTGCATTCAAGAAAGCAGGTGTATGCTACATAGATATGGACCTTGATAAGGAAACGGGAAAATTCGTGTGGTATCTGAACCCGAAGACTTCCGAATTCCAGAAGCAATAATCGGATTTTGATGTCAGGCAAATGAATATATATGGAAAAAGAATTATTAAAGACAGAGGATTTATGTTTTTCATACGGTGATGATAATTTTGCTTTAAACAAAATTAATATTAGTGTTCTTAAAAATGATTTTCTCTCGGTAATCGGAAGAAATGGTTCGGGAAAATCGACGCTGGTAAAATTAATATCCGGAATCTACAGCCAATATAACGGGAAAGTATATTTGCACTGTAAAGATATCTGCTCTTACTCGAAAAAAGAAGTTTCGAAAATTCTCAGTTACCTGCCGCAGTCATCCTTGAACGGCAACAACGGTCTGAATGTTTTTGAGTTTCTTCTGCTCGGCAGGTATGCTTATAAAAGGTTTTCGGATTTTTCATTCTCGGAATATGACAAGAAATCCGTACAAGACAGCATTGAAGTAACCGGGATTAGTAATTTTATAAAGAAATCCGTCAACGAGCTTTCAGGCGGTGAAAAGCAAAAAGTTCTTATTACTTTGTCTTTGGTTCAGCTCGATATTAATTCGGATTTATCGGATAAAATTCTGATTATCGATGAGCCGCTGACTTTTCTTGATGTTAATTTCCAGTACGAGATTTTTTCGATACTGGAGAAACTGAATAAGGAAAAAAAATTAACGGTAATACTGGTAACACATAACATCAACCTTGCACTAAAATATACCGGTAAGACACTGTTACTCGATAAAGGAGAAATGATAGTCTTCGATGAGACTAAAAAAGTAATTACGGAGGATATTATAGAAAAATATTTCAGGGTGAAATCCAAAATAATAAGTTTCGATGATGATTACCATATTTTAACGAACAATTTAAAGCAAGCAAATGGAAAATAAAAACAGCAAAATACTGGTCATTGATTCAGGTTTGACTAAAAAATTAATCCTGAACAGACCCGAGAAAAGAAATTCTCTCGATGAGGAAATGATATTGGAAATAACCGGTGCAATGAATTCGTTTTCATCCGATAAAGAAACCAAATCGGTTATCATAACAGGCGCAGGCGGAAATTTCTGCTCGGGACTATACCTTGATTACTTAAATAAAATTTCCGAATACAACATACTCGAAAACAAGCAGGATTCCGAAAATTTTAAAAATATGCTTCTCTCTATTTACAACTGCAAGAAACCTACCATTGCAATGGTAAACGGCTATGCACTTGCAGGCGGATGCGGAATTGCAAGTGCCTGTGATATAATCGTTGCTTCCGATAAGGCGCAGTTCGGATACACGGAAGTTAAAATAGGTTTTATTCCCGCAATAGTGATGGTTTTTCTTTTAAAAAGAGTTACTGAAACCCATGCGAAAGACTTACTTCTTTTATCCAAATTCATAACCGGCACTGAAGCTTATAATATCGGGTTCGTGAATTACCTTGTTGAAGAATATATGCTGGAAAGTTATTCGGAGAAACTCTGCGAATGTCTGAATCAATTACCTTCAAGTTCTGTTATGTTAACTAAGGAGATGTTCAGGAATGTTGCATCGATGAGCTTCGAATCTGCTCTCGAATATGCAGTCGATATGAACGCTCTCACACGCATGACGGAGGAATGCAGAAACGGTATTAAGAGATTTTTATCAAAAAAATAATAAGTTATAAATTAATTTAATTAAATATTATGGCACAAGAAAAAAAATACAACAATATTCAGTGGCTCGACAGGAACGAATCACAGTACGGACCATCACCAAAATGTTTCGAATTTTTGAAAAATGTCACTCTCGATGAACTCGGATGGTACTCGAGGGATTTTGCGCGCGGTGTGAAATCAATTCTATCGGAAAAAATATCAAAAGAATTTAATATTCCGGAACGACAGGTTATTTTATCATACGGCAGTGAAGATTTACTGAAACAAATAATCCAGTATTACCTCGACAGGAAAGAAAGAATCCTTATCCCCAGAGAAGCCTGGTGGTATTACAAAAAAGTTGCTTATGAAGTCGGCGGATTCAACGTGGAATATCCGATGCATAAAACGAAAGAGGGCGGTGTTGCTACGTATGCATACAACGTGGACAAAATGATTGAAATCTATGACAGGGAAAGACCCCGCATAGTTCTGATTGCCTCGCCGAATAACCCTACAGGAAATAGGATTTCGAAAGATGACCTGAAAAGATTTCTCGATGCCTGCCGCGGTGCACTTGTTATGATTGATGAAGCATACTGGGGTTTTGGCTCGAAAGAAAACGATTATGTAAAACCTTTTATTGATGAATTTCCGAACCTTGTTATTTGCAGAACATTCTCGAAATACTTTGCGCTCGCAGGATGCAGAATCGGTTATGCTTTTGCAGGTAAAAACCTCGAGGAACTTATCAATTATTCCGTGAGGTATCTCGGATTTAACAGGCTGTCCGAAAAGCTTGGTGAGATAGCAATGGACGATGATGAGTATTACACTAGAGTAACAAAACTCATGCAGGAAGATAAAGAGTATTTCTATGCGGAATTCAAGAAACTCGACGGCTTCACACCGTATAAATCTTACGCAAACTTCATGCTCGTCGATATGCCGAAAGAAATAAGAAAAGATCTGAATAAATTCCTCAAGGAAAGAAATCTCTTGATAAAATTCCTTGATGAAGAAGCTTTTAAAACGGAAACAAGAATAACTCTCGGTACCAGAGAACAAAATATGTACCTTATTGAATCAATAAAAGAATTTTTAGGAAAAAAATAAAATTTTAAAATGGCCCAAAAATCAAAGGTTAAACAGAATGAAAGTACTAATTATCTCAAGTACATTCTAATTGCACTGATTGCAGCTATCGCTGCATATTTTATTTATAATTATTTCCAGGATAAGAATAAAAATGAATTTAAAGTTAAAAGCAGCGAAGAATTATTAAAAGATAAACCCGAACCGCAGTTTGTAAAGCAGGGTGAGCTTGAATTCAGGAAGAAAGATAATAAAAGCATAATAAGTAAAATAGACATAGAAATTGCAGATGATGATGCAAAATCACAGCAGGGGCTTATGTTCAGGAAATCGATGGACGAAAACCGCGGAATGCTTTTCATATTCAAACAACCGGCAGTACATTCATTCTGGATGAAAAACACTTTGATTTCACTCGATATTATTTTCCTGGATGAAAATAAAAAAATCATAAAAATCCATAAACACACAACTCCGCTTTCGGAAAAAGACTTGCCTTCAGGCGGACTGACTTTATTTGTTGTGGAGGTTAATGCCGGATATACCGATAAGTATGGTATAGCCGAAGGCGATTTTGTTAATTTCACAAAACAATAAATGCCGGGTGAAATATTAAATAAATCCGAATTTTTCTTCAACCGTGAATTAAGCTGGATTGAGTTTAACCGAAGGGTGCTGGAAGAAGCATTGGATAAAACCAACCCGCTTCTCGAAAGGATTAAATTTACATCTATCTTCAGTACAAACCTTGACGAATTTTTTATGATTCGCGTGTCAGGTTTAATCAGGCAGGTGAAAAGCGGCGTGAGTGAAGCTTCTTCGGACGGATTTACCGCACAGGACCAGAGAGCCGAAATCTATAATGCGCTCTGCCCGCTTGTTAACGAACTCTACAGGATTTATAACGAAGAACTTGTACCGGGACTGGCAGAAAACGATATTCACTTTTTTAAATACGATGAACTCAGCGAGAAGGAACAGGGAAAACTCGAAAAATATTTCGACGATGAGGTATTCCCCGTACTAACCCCTATTGCACTGGATAACGTTCACCCGTTTCCGAATCTCGTTAACCGTACAATCGCTCTTGCAATTAAATTGATTGATCCCGATACAGAGAATGTGGATGAAAAAATTTCCGTTCTTCAGGTGCCGAGTAATTTTTCCAGATTCCACCGTATTACTAAAGAACCGGGAGAAAATTTCATACTTTTTGAAGATATTATAAAAGCCAATGCATATAAGCTTTTTCCGGGAATGAAAATTATTGATTCATATGCATTCAGAATAACAAGAAATGCCGACCTCGAACTCGAAGAAGAAGAAGCAGATGACTTGCTTACCCTGATTGAGGAAGAAGTGAAAAAAAGACGCCTTGGAATTATTGTCAGGTTCGAAGTTGACGATAAAATTCCCGACGATATTTTTAACCTGCTTGTAAATGATTTATCGATTGCAAAAAATGAAATTTACAGGCTTAACGGCCCTTTGAATCTCGGAGATTTAATGTACCTTTACAATATCGATAACAGGAATTTAAAATATGAAGGTTATACGCCGAGAATAACATCATCTTTCAGGGAAGAAGATAATTTTTTCAAAGCAATAAGAAAAAAAGACGTATTTCTTCACCATCCTTTTTATTCTTTTTCTTCCGTAAGCGAATTCATAACACAGGCTGCGGAAGACCCTAATGTTTATGCAATAAAATTAACATTATACAGAACCAGCGGCGATTCCCCTATAATTAAAGCCCTGATTGATGCGGCGGAAAACGGGAAACAGGTAACTGCAATCGTGGAATTAAAAGCAAGATTCGATGAGGAAAATAATATTATCTGGGCGCGGGCACTCGAAAATGCAGGCGTACACGTTGTTTACGGTATAGCAGGACTGAAGACCCATTGCAAAATGGCTTTGATTGTGCGCAGGGAAGATAAATCTATGAAACGCTATTTGCATCTGAGCTCCGGAAACTATAATCCTATTACTGCAAAAATTTATACTGACTTCGGGCTTTTCACAGCGGACGAAGATTTCTGCAACGATGCTTCGAACCTGTTTAATTATCTGACAGGTTATTCGAAATTCACGACATATAAAAAACTTATCGTCGCTCCGTTTTCTATGAGAAAAAGCCTCATTAGGTTAATCGAGGAAGAAGTTAATTATCATAAAGAATTCGGAAACGGTTACATACTCTGCAAAATGAATTCATTGGTTGACGATAAAACCATAATGAAATTATATTTTGCTTCCCAGCAGGGTGTTAAAATTGATTTGCTGGTAAGGGGTATTTGCAGATTAAAACCAAACGTACCCGGGCTGAGTGATAATATTAATGTTTATAGTATTGTAGGAAGATTTCTCGAACACAGCAGGGCATATTTATTTAATAATAACGGCAGCCCCGTGATCTATACAGGGAGTGCAGATATTATGGAAAGAAATTTCGACAGGAGAGTCGAAATTCTTTTCCCGATTGAAGAAAAGGGAATAAAAGAGGAATTGGTAGATATTCTGAATTTATATTTAAAAGATAATCTGAAAACAAGAGTACTGATGAACGACGGCTCATACAGGCGAAAACCTCTCGGAGAAGAACCGATGAATGTTCAGGAATACCTTGTTGCAAAAGTAAAGAAAAAATCATTAACAGAAATAAAAAAAGAACACAGAAAAAAAGTGAAAAAACATAAATTAAGAAATATTTAATAAATCACTTTTCACTTTTAGTAAAAAACTATGTCATTATATAACGAATACAAAGCTTCATTAAAAAGTTTTGATGTTGAAGAGATACTCGATCTCGTACTTTACAGACCTATTTCATTTCTTCTGGTAAAACTGATTTACCCGACAAACCTGACTCCGAACCAAATTTCAATTGTTTCTATGATTTTTGGTCTTGGTTCCGGAATTGCATTTTATTTCGGAGAGTATCAGTACATTATTGCAGGTGGAATTTTTATCTTCCTGTCGAATGTACTGGATTGCGCAGACGGGCAGCTTGCAAGATTAAAGAAAAACGGAACAAAAGTCGGCAGAATCATAGACGGATTTATCGATTACGTTACTGGTGCTTCTGTATTTATCGGTATTGGATTTGCTTTGCACTATATCACAGGAAATCCGCTCTATGCTTGGGGTTTATCGGCAATCGGAGCCGCTTCAAGAATTCTACAGAATATGTTTTTTGATTATTACAGGAATATGTACCTCATGTATGTTTACAATAAAGTAAATGATGTAAACGGAGAGATTATTGAATTCACGGAAGAACAGGAAAGACTGAAAACGGTTAAAGGCAGTAATCTGGATAAAATGCTCGTAAATATGTATCTCTTTTACTGCAATTTTCAGAAAAATTCTACGAGTCACGTTGATATAAAGGTCTCACCTGAAGTCTATAAACAAAAAAATAAAACTTTATTGAGGTTATGGAGCTGGATAGGTTCAACTACTCATTTAACGCTGACAATTGTTTTCTGTTTTATAAACAGGCTCGATATATATTTAATTTTAACAATAACTTTAGGCAACTTAATATTTTTCATCCTGTTGATGATTCAGAAACGAGTAATAAATAAATTTAAATTAAAAAAATAAACCGATAATAATTTTATGCAGGCTGTTATTCTTGCGGCGGGAATTGCCAAAAGGCTGAGACCCCTTACCGATAATACACCTAAGTGTTTGCTTAAAGTAGGAAAGACGAATCTTCTTCACAGGACTTTAGATAACCTCATTTCGAACGGAATAAATGATTTCGTTTTTGTCCTCGGTTACAGGGGAAATATGATAATGGATTATTTAAACAAAAATTTTTCGACAATAAATAAAACTGTTCTTACAAATCCCGATTATGAAAACAATAATAACTCATATTCGTTGTGGATGACAAAGGATTGTGTAAAGGACAGTATGCTTCTTCTCGACAGCGATATTTTATTTGATAAAGAGATAATTGATAAGCTGCTAAAGTCCGGACATGGAAACTGCCTTGCAGTAAACGTAACTGAAAATCTCGATGAAGAACAAATTAAAGTAATCATAGACGACGAAAACAAAATACTGCATATCGGAAAAGAAATAAATATTAAGGAATCGGCCGGCGAATCAATCGGAATAGAAAAATTCGACAAATATTATTTGAAGGAACTGTATAACATTCTGGACAGGAAAATCGTAAAAGAAAATAATGTCAATGAATTTTATGAAGCTTCCTTTCAGGAAATAATCGATAAAAACGATTTAAGGAACAGTATATTTGGCATTGATGTTTCAGATTATGATTGTATGGAAATCGATACGGTGGATGACTATAATTATGCATCCAATTTATATTCAAATTTAAAAAGTTAAGAGGAATTATTTGAGCAACTACAACAGAAGACCTGGATTTATGGGAGGTTTCAGTTTTTTTCCTCCTGTTATTAAGTATTTATTAATAAGCAATGTAGCAGTTTTTGTACTACAGCATTTTTTCCTGGATACTTTAAAATTCGGGGACACAAATCTTGGAATGACATTTTTCAGGCTCTTTGCCCTGCAGCCTGTTTTCCAGAATGTACAGATTAAATCTGCATTCATCGGTCCATTTATGCCCTGGCAGTTAATTACTTATATGTTTCTGCATGCTGATTTTACACATATCTTTTTCAATATGTTTGCTTTGTGGATGTTCGGAATGGAGCTTGAAAATCTCTGGGGAGCAAAAAAATTCTTAATTTATTACACTATTTGCGGGCTTGGAGCTGCACTTGCAAATTTATTGATAGCTCCGATATTCAGTACCGTCGGACCTACGGTCGGCGCATCAGGCTCGATTTACGGTGTCCTTGTTGCATTTGGCTATCTTTTCCCGAACAGGCAGATTTATATTTATTTTCTAATCCCGATTAAAGCTAAATATCTTGTTGTACTGTATATGGCTCTCGAAGTCTTTGCTGTTGCATCGCAGTCCGAATCAGGCATTGCACACTTTGCACACCTCGGGGGAGCTGTTGTAGGAATTATTTACCTGCTTATTACAAGCCGCCAAAAATTAAACTTTTTTACTAGTTTTAAATCACAGGACAAAACGGGATTTTTCGGCAGCAATAATAATACACAATATAAACCACCCACTTATTCCGAGCCCAAACAAAAAGTATTTAATGCGGATTACAAGGATATCGAACAAAGGGATTATAAAAATGAAATCGATGTAAGACAGCAGGAAATTCAGGAGAAAATAGACACGGTTCTCGATAAACTCAGCAAAAGCGGCTACCAGAGCTTAACTGACGAAGAAAAGAGAATCCTTTTTGAAGAAAGTAAAAAACTTCGCTGACAAATAATTCAGATTTAACAATGAGATTTAAAACACGCGTAGTAAATATAGGAAGCATTCCTCTTGGTGGTAATTATCCAATCAGAATTCAATCTATGACCACCACAGATACAATGGATACCACTTCAACAGTTAAGCAATGCATTAGAATAATCGAAGCAGGCGCAGATTATGTGAGAATTACTGCCCCCAGCATTAATGAAGCAAAAAATCTTGAAAACATAAAAAAAGAATTAAGAACTTCCGGTTTCAATACACCTTTGATTGCCGATATTCATTTCACGCCAAACGCAGCAGAGGTTGCAGCAAGAATAGTGGAAAAAGTCCGCATCAATCCGGGCAATTATATAGACAAGAAAAAATTTAATATAATAGAATATACGGATTCACAATATGCACACGAGATTGAAAAAATCAGGGAGAAATTCGTTCCGTTAATTAAAATCTGCAGGGAATACGGAACCGCAATGAGAATCGGTACAAACCACGGCTCCCTTTCCGACAGGATTATGAGCAGGTACGGAGATACACCATTGGGTATGGTTGAATCAGCATTGGAATTTGTAAGAATATGCGAAGAAGAAAGTTATTACGACATAGTACTTTCGATGAAATCAAGCAACCCGAAAGTTATCATTGATGCTTACCGCCTTCTTGTAAAAAAAATGATAGAAGAAAAAATGAATTATCCCCTTCACCTTGGCGTGACTGAAGCAGGCGACGGAGAAGACGGCAGGATAAAATCATCG
>PMIW01000186.1 GCA_003158365.1 Ignavibacteriota bacterium
CCTTTAAAATCTTCCATCATCTTTAAAGATTCTTCGCTCATCGGTAAAAGCAGCCTGTACTGTGCTGCATCGTGGAATATTTTACTTGCGCTGCAATACCATTCAAAATATTTGTCAGGAGAAAGGGAATTTTTCCCGTGGTAACTTGCTTCTATCAGAGACTGCTTTGCGTTATCATCTATATTCTTTACATCTATTCTTTTTAGTTTATCGTTATAGTATTCGAACAGAGTACTATGTAACAATTTTAAAGTTTCGGTGTCAAGCTTTGTCTGCAGGCTTTCCCTCATGAGTTCGTGCATTGTGTAATTGTTCTGCAGTTCTTCGTTTTCATTAATAAAAGAAAACCTGCAGAGGTTATCCATCGCAGTGATGGGATATCCCGTCTGGAATTTATTCACGAGCAATCTGAATATTTCACCGCCCCAGATTCTTGCAGCCGAGAGGGCTTTCAGGGTTTCTATTTCAGTTTTATCCAGGTAACGCAAAAATCTTTCAAGCACACTATCCTGAGTTTTTGCAAAATCGGCAGCCACGGGTTCTCTGTCGTATCGGCTTTGGATTTCGTAATATGTATCTACAGCCAGATCGAGGAAATGCGGAACGCCTTTGCTTGCTTTTATAATTACATTCTGAACATCCGGTTTTTCAACTCCGCAGGAATTCAGGAAATACGCTGAATCCTTGTCCGATAATCTACCGAGTAAATATTGTTCGAGGTAATTACTCCACTCATCATCCTGCTCGCTCCATCTGAGTTTTTCCCTTCCGCAAATAACCCATACGACTTCAGGCAAGTGGCTAACAAGTTCGCGTATCCATTCATCCCTCATAAAAAATCCGCCTTCGGCTTTCAGGTTTTCCCAGAGTGCTTCATAAGTATCGAGGAATAAAACCGCATCTTTCTTTTTCTCCTCAAGGAAATCTTTCATATCGCTTGCCCAGAACATCGGCATTCGGACAGAGATTTCTTTTGGTTCGAGAGTCGGCAGATTTGCGAGTTCCTTTTCGCCCCTTTTTTTCCACCACTCACGGAATACATTTCCGCCGGTCATGAATGCTTTTGTGAGCTTCGGAACAAAACCAATATAAGGCATTTCTCCCACAACGCGCATTATTCCTGCTACAGCATTAGCACCGGTTAAAAGCGGGAAGTTATCTTTTGTCATAGGCGTTTGCGGGTGAGTCTTCTGCCAGTAGACGGTATAAGCTATATCGAAAGACGGAAAATTTATTTTAAATTTTTCGTGAAGCTGGTTGCGAAGAACAAATAATGCAGTTTCCTGCTCCCTGTATGTGGGTGTATCGAGGTCAATGGCAGTCCAGACGGTATCGGGTTTTTCGGATTCAAGCCGCTTGCCAAGCTCTTTTCTGAGCGTGGTTTTTCCAATACCACCCACCCCGTAATATACAACGAGTTTATGCTCATCTTTTATTTTTGTTGAGATGGCATTTTGAAACGCGGCGAGGAACTGTTCCCTGTCGGTAAATTTTTTACCGGCTTTCGGGGACGAATCAATTCCCCCGCCCGATAATGTGTATTTAGGTTTAATAGCCACTAATTACGAATATACTCAATAAAATCGTAAAAAACTTTGATTTTTTAAATACAAAATAAAAAAGCTTTACAGGTTAATTGCAAACCGGTGAATCTTTTAATGAAAACGTGTATTATTATACACGAAATAAAGAAGTACATATTATATTTAATTTATTAATGAATTCTGTACTTACATCGATAAATAATATCAATTGTTACTATCAAAATAAAATTTATTTCATTTTATCAAATAAATAATTAAATTCAGAAAATAAAGGAAACGAATATGAGAAAAGAAAGTGTTAATTTTTTAGAAAAGTATCTTAATAATGCCTCCCCCACGGGATACGAAACCGCAGGACAGAAACTCTGGCTTGAATATATTACACCTTATATAGACGAATATTTTAGCGATACATACGGCACGGTCGTAGGCGTGATAAATCCAAAAGCAGAATACAGGGTTGTTATTGAAGCTCACGCGGATGAAATTTCCTGGTACGTGAATTATATAACGGACGATGGATATCTTTATCTTAGAAGAAACGGCGGTTCTGACCACCAGATAGCGCCATCGATGCGTGTTAATATTCGCACAAAAAAAGGAATAGTGAAAGCGGTTTTTGGCTGGCCCGCAATACACGTCCGCGATAAAGAAAAAGAAGAAACACCGACTATGAAGAATATATTTCTTGATTGCGGATGCAGTACAAAAAAAGAAGTCGAAAAACTCGGAATTCATGTGGGAAGCGTGGCAACATTCGAAGATGAGTTCATGATATTAAACAATAATTATTTTGTGGGAAGGGCGCTGGATAACAGGCTTGGCGGATTTGTGATTGCAGAGGTGGCTCGCATGATAAAAGAGAAAAAGAAAAAACTCGATTTCGGATTATACATTGTGAATTCGGTTCAGGAAGAAGTCGGACTGCGCGGCGCAAAAATGATTGCTGACAGGATTAATCCCGACCTTGCAATAGTAACCGATGTTACCCACGATACGCATTCACCGATGTACAATAAAAAACTTCAGGGGGATATTGCCTGCGGAAAGGGACCCGTACTGATTTACGGACCGTCGATTCAGAACAATGTTTTGAATATGATACTTGAAGTGGCGGAGAAAAAGAAAATACCGTTCCAGAGGGAGGCTGTTTCAAATTCTTCGGGTACGGATACCGATGCATTTGCTTATTCAAAGAGCGGCGTGGCTTCGGCGTTAATATCTGTCCCTCTTAAATATATGCACACGACAGTGGAAACCGTTCACCAGAGCGACGTGGAAAACGCAATAAAACTTTATTACGAAGTTCTGGCTCAGCTTAAACCAAAAAGGGATTTCAGATATATAAAGTAGTCTTTAGAGTCTATTGAGTCCTTAGAGTCTATTGAGTAAAAAATTTATTAAATAAACAGTAAATTTTTTTTTCAGCGAAATCAGCGAATTCAGAGATTATTCGTTTTCCAGTATTTGCTTTACTTTCAACAGTTCCTGCTTATGCTCTTCGGAAACATTCGGATATACCAGGTTCAATTCTTTTAATTTTTTTACTATAATATCTGCAACAGCAGCGTGCGTGTACCACTTATTATCGGCAGGTATGATATACCACGGAGCATACTTTGTGCTCGTATGGTTAAAAAGGTCTTCGTATGCTTCCTGGTATTCTTTCCAGTGAGAACGCTCTTTTGCATCCGCAAGAGAGAACTTCCAGTTTTTTTCTGGAAGATTTATGCGTTTTAAAAATCTTTGCTTTTGCTCCTCCTTGGAAACATGAAGGAAAAATTTGATAACTAAAATTCCGTTTTTCACCAGATATTTTTCAAACTGGTTTATTTCATCGAATCTCTGCTGCCATAAATCTTCATTCTTTTTGTTGGGCGGAAGTTTTTGTCTGTTTAACAAATCTTTATGAACCCTTACCACGAGAACTTCTTCGTAATATGAGCGGTTGAATATCCCTATTTTCCCTTTTTCCGGCAGAGCTTTCATGCATCTCCAGAGGTAGTCGTGGTCAAGCTCTTCGGAGGAAGGTGCTTTAAAACTTGAAACAGCGCATCCCTGCGGATTTACCCCGGACATAACATGTTTAATGGTTCCGTCTTTACCGGCAGCATCGAGAGCTTGGAAAATCATCAGGACTCCGTATACATCGTGCGCATAAAGCACGTCCTGCAGTTTTACAAGGTCTCTAATATCTTTCGTTAATTTTTCCCGGGCTTCTTCTTTGCTTTTGAAATGACCGGTAAATTCCGGGTCGTAATCTTTGAGTGATATATTTTTATCGGGGGGAACAATAAAATAATCGTGGTTCATAATGATTGTTTTTT
Organism: Ignavibacteriota bacterium; assembly: GCA_003158365.1. GTDB lineage: Bacteria > Bacteroidota > Ignavibacteria > Tepidaquicellales > Tepidaquicellaceae > FEN-1279. The sequence goes on from PMIW01000186.1 coordinate 3,872, forward strand.
ATTAAGTTTAATATTAATAAATTCATTATACAATATAAAATTAAAAACATCACCGTATAAAAATATATATATTATGTTGTCACAGTGTACAATTAAAATTGTCTAACTATTATAACTTACTTTTATGATAAATCCGTTTTCGGAAACATATAGTAAAGATACAACCGACGAACTGCTCATAGAAAAAGCAGTAAACGGCAGTAAAAATGCACTTGAGGAACTGGTTAAAAGACACCAGGACTGGATTTATAATATCGCACTCAGGATGGTGTTTTATTCCGACGATGCAAAAGACGTTACGCAGGAGGTGCTGATAAAAATCATCACAAAGCTTTCTTCTTTCAGGAATCAGAGCAGTTTCAGAACCTGGGCATACAGAATCGTTGTTAACCATATATTGAATATGAAAAAAAGCAAGGGTGAGCTGAATCATTACTCGAATTTCATTGACTACGGAAAATCAATTGACGATACACCCGATTATGATATTTCGAATGAAACAAATCCTGCTTTTGATACGAATACCGTTATAGAAGAGGTCAAATTAAGCTGTTTTAACGGAATGCTTCTTTGTTTAAATCGTGAACAGAGAGTAATTTTTATTATTGGCGCACTGTTTGGGGTTAACGATAAGGTTGGCAGTGAAATTATGGAAATCAGCAGGGAAAATTTCAGGCAGAAACTTTCTCGCGCCAGAAAAGAATTGTATAATTTTATGAATGACAAATGCGGATTGATTAAAAAAACAAATCCGTGTCGTTGCAGTAAAAAAGCGAAAGCTTTGGTGGATTCCGGATATGTAAATCCCGATAATCTGATATTCAACACAAATTACGTTTATAAAATTAAGCAGGTAACGGGAGAAAAACTCAGGCAATATGATAACTATGTCGAAAAGGAGGCGGGTTTAATATTTGCAGAGCAGCCTTTCCAGCGTTCACCCGATTTTGTCAGTTATATTTCGGGATTAATAAAATCAAATGAGTTTAAGGAGATTTTTAATTTTAACTAANNAGAAATGTGCCGGGGAGCTATTCAACAATCCAATCGGCGATCAATTCATCCGTGAACGGCGATACGGTTTTGGTTGAACCGGGAACATTCTTTGAAAATATTAATTTCAGAGGAAAAAAAATAGTTGTAACAAGCCGGTTTTACCTTGGCAGCAATTTATCTTTCATTCAATCAACAATTATTAACGGAAGCACTCCTGTAAACCCCGATTCGGCAAGTTGTGTCAGATTCCACAACGGGGAAGATTCAACTACCGTATTGCAGGGATTTACAATTACAGGCGGGGGTGGTACGAGATGGACGGATGAACACGGAGCGGGAATTTACCGAGAAGGCGGCGGTATATTAATAGCTTTTTGCTCACCCATAATCAAAAATAATATAATAACAAATAACGAAGCAATAAATTTAAGCGGTGTCAGCGGTGCAGGCGGCGGCGGACTCAGGATTGGTGATTCGAACCCGAAAATTTTAAATAATATTATTATGAACAATAAAGGATTATATGGCGCAGGAATAGTTTTGAATTATACGGGTGTATTAATTAAAAATAATTTAATTTGTTTTAATTCGCAAAGTTCGACATACCAGGCGGGTGCCTCAATTTGGGCAAATAATGTCAAAGCATCAACTACCAGGATAATTGAAAATAATACAATTATTCACAATTCTTCAACGAATGGTACAGCAGGTATATTATCTAACTATTATTCAAACTTGATTTTAAGAAATAATATTGTATGGGGGAATACTTCTCCCGGAGGTACACAGATATTTGCGACAGGCGGAGGAATAGTAACAGTCAGCTACTGTGATGTTCAGGGGGGCTACACAGGTACAGGCAATCTCAGTACATATCCGCAGTTTGCAGATACAAATTATATCCTTGCAAGCGGCTCTCCGTGCATAGATGCGGGTGATTCAAGCTCGGTCTACAATGACCCTGCTGATTCGGTAAATCCCGGCCTTGCAAAGTTTCCGGCTAAAGGTACAAGAAGAAGTGATATCGGAGCATACGGGGGACCCGGGAGTTTTTTGTTGTCGAATAATATGGTTATTGGTGTTCATAATATAAATTCAAATCTGCCTGAAGGTTTTATACTATATCAGAATTATCCAAACCCGTTTAATCCGACCACTATTATTAAATATCAGATATCAAATAACAGTTTTGTGTCTTTGAGAATATTTGATATACTGGGAAAAGAGATAACGACACTAATTAATGAAAACCTGAAAGCGGGAAGTTACGAAATTTCATTTAACGGAATCGGATTAGCTTCAGGAATATATTTTTATAAGCTTACGGCAGGAGACTATATTGACAAAAAGATGATGATGCTAGTCAAATAGTTATGAATGTATAAAGTGTATAGATTATATAGAGTCTGTAGAGTTTGTAGTATTATTAGGGAATTGAAGTAAAAAAAAGAGTCTATAAAGTAACCACTTTATAGACTCAAAGAACTCAAAAGACTCCAAGAACTACTTTATCATCAACATTTTCTTTGTTTCCGAATAATCGCCGGCAACAATTCTGTAAAAATAAATACCGGATGAAAGATTACCCGCATTAAAAGTTGTTTCGTAAACACCTGCTTTTTGTTTTTCATTAACCAGGTTTGCAATTTCTTTTCCCAGCACATTAAATACTTTCAGTGATACAAATTTACTTTCTGTAATCTGGTATTTTATAATTGTAGAAGGATTGAACGGATTCGGGTAATTCTGGTACAGTAAAAATTTATCAGGAATTTCCGAAGAAATTTGTTTGACTCCGATAAATAGTTTTGTAAGATAAAAATTAACCGAATCAATTATATTTTTATTTAGATTTATGATTGTACTGTCTCCACCGTAGCCTATCCTGTTCACAATAATTTTCAAAGTGCCTGTTGGTAATGAGTTTAAATGATAAATTCCGTTGGAAGCAGAAGTTGTATAACCCACAAAATCATTTCCGCTCTTTGCATAAATATTTGCATCTTTAACAGGAGTCACAGGGGAAAGAGAATTTACCATTCCGTTTACTGAGTTTTGTGTAATACTCTGTGACATGCGGAAAACACGAATATTAATACCAGTTACATTGCCAATGGTATCTAACACAGTTGCGTTTTGATAATAAATTGTGGAGGGAAAATAAGTTAAAACATAATCTTGCTGGGTCGTTGAGTTTGGAACTGCGCCGATATATGAATCACCTATCCATACATTATTCAATATATAACTTCCGTCAGATTGTATTGCAGCTGAATCTTCAACTAATATTTGTCCGGATACCGGGTTGAAATAAAACGCTTTAACGCTTCCGCTCGTCACAGTTTGGTTATTATCCTGAAATTTTACATTTCCCGAAACCGAGTAATTAAAACTTAACCCGCCATTATAATAGATACCCACTGTGTTAGCTAATTGTCTTAACTTTGTAACCGAATTTAAATTGCTGGAACCTCTTGCTAGCATTTGAGAAATTACTATAGTTTGTGTATCATTTGGCATCATAGTAAAATTTTCAGCTCCCATACCCATGAGAAGCCTTGCATCGTTTGACGAAGGAGGTGGCGTAAAAATACCTGTATCGGTTCCGCAATTTGAAATACGACCTTTTGTTTGTGTCCACCCGATGTTTGATTCTGGGTCACCTGTAAAAAGAAATTTCGTCGGAATATGTGGATAGACTAAAGGGTTTAAATATGAAGAACCATCATTTTTAAGACCCTTTAATCTGTTATATGCTTTGTCTGCTCCAGGGCTGGGATCCCATTCACATTGTGATGTAGAACTTCCACTGCTTTTTATGTCAATAAAAGACGTCAATCCTATGTTTGCATTAGGAATAACGCCGTGATTTACCAATCCTTTGAGCAGTAAAAATCCCACAGCAGGAGGAGCAAGACCATATACCAGGTCAATATTTTCTCCGTTATAGCAATAACATAATTTTCTGCTTGTATCGCATCCAATATAATCATCCATCGGGTCACCAACATCAGGGTCAGCAAATAGGCCGGAAAATGTATGAGTCCATGAAGAAACGTTTTTATTAATTATTTGAAATTTAATAAATTGCACATCTTCAAATCCAGGAAAAGTATACCCCCACGCAGTTAATCGTAGGTCAGCTTTCAAAGGAAGAGTTCCTCCACCAAAACCTTCAGAAGGAGTATGCATTTCAGTAAAACCGTCTGTCATACAAATAAAAATAGTTTGTTGAGCATTTCTAACCCCCGGGGTGTCGATACCCGGGTCATATTGTCCATTATGATTTACATCGTAATAAGGAGCGCCAAACGGAACCATCACACCCCAGTTTGCATAATCGGGATTGTTTGAAGCATTGTCCCCGAGTGTGACTTTGTAAATTCTGAAATTAGTATCATTATACGGTAATCCTCCGTTCATATATCCCGTATAATATTCGCCTTTATACGAAACCGAAGCCATTCTCAAAGAGTCATTTACAAGTGCAGCAATATTTAATCCTGTCGTAAAAATGCAAAACTTGTTTGAGTTTCTGGGCCACATAAAACCCGGTTGGTTCCCCGTATTGTGGTTCTGGTTAAATACACCTGTGTTCCAAAAATATGTGCTTATAGTATTTGGCTCGAAGGATTTTTGCAAAACAGGAAACTGAGAAAATGCATTGTTCCAAAATAAAATCAACAAAAGAATAAATACTGCGAAAATTTGTTTTTGTGTTTTCATTTTTGTATTATTTTATTTTTTTATAATCTTTTAAAGTGATAAGATTCTTTCCAGAAAGTATTGAAATACCTCTCAGCATGCTTTCTGCAAAGTTTTTATTTCTTATTATTACGTCCGCTTCGTTGTGGCGCGGCAAGAGATTTATCTGAAATGTTAATGTAAACGGTTTCGACGTCGAATATTACTATCGTCGGAACCGCCTCAGTGCTTATTTTTATCTGCTCGCCTGTTTTTTCGAACTTTTCGAGTATCTTTATAAAATCTTCTTTTGAAGCCTATTACCCACTTGTCATTCTTTTTTAACTTTGTAATTATCACCTGCCTCGTAAACCGATTTTATAACACCGCCCTTTTTGTAAAATGATTTTGCAATATCATCAATTTCTTCCGATAAAAATATTTCCGGGCGAATCATAAAGTGAATTTCTTTTTTTGCGTTTTGCAGAAGTTCTACAAACTTACCTTCGCGGTGCTGATTGTAACCCCTGATTAGCTCAATATTAACAATTTTATTTTTCTCCTGCTGCTCGGAGCGGTATAGAGGTTTGAGATTTGATATGGTTTCTTTAAGCGTTGCGAGTTCGGATTCTTTTTCTTTTAGAATGTCCCTTTCAATTTTATCGAATATGATATCGGGATCTATCATTTCATACTTGAGGACGGAGTTGGTTTCGATTTCATTGCAGTATCCCTTTTCGACAAAAGATTTCAAAATATTGTAAACATCCGTACGGCGGATTCCCGCACTATCGGCGATTTCCGAGGCGCTCATCAGTGTACCGCGAAGCACCGCAATGAACACTTTCGATTCGTATTCCGTTAAGCCTAGGGATTTTAATTTTACAATAAACTTTTCCATTGTAATATTGTATTAGTTGATATCTAATACAATATTACAATATGTTTTTTAAATGTCAAGGATTATTTTAGTCTATGAAGTCTGTAGAGTCTATAAAGTCTGTAATGTCTTAGAGTCCGTAGAACCTGTAGTGTTTTTGGTATAATTGGTAAAAAGTAGTAAAAAAAAGAGTCTATAAAGCTTTCGCTCTATAGACTCCACGAACTCAAAAGACTTCACGAACTATTTTAACAGTATCATTTTCTTAGTTTCGGTATAATTTCCCGATGTAATTTTATATATATACACTCCTGAAGGTATTTTGGAAGCATCAAATGTTACCTCGTGATTTCCGGCTTTTTGATTTTCACTTACAAGTTTAGCAACTTCTTTTCCTAAAATATCATACACTTTCAATGTTACGAATCCGCTTACAGCAATCTGGTATTTAATATTTGTAGTCGGGTTAAACGGGTTCGGATAATTCTGCGACAATTCATATTTCAATGGCGTAAATGTACCCATAGGATTAACACTTGTAGCATTGGCAAAGCAAATAGAAAACGTTCCCCACTGACCTGCTGTAGGTACGAAACTTGAAGATGAACTTGCCGTTGTTCCAAGGTTTGCTCCCATTTTATCAAAAATTGTATACGGGAAAGTATTACCTCCATCTAATGATACTTTTACAACCAACCTGTCATTATTATATCCCGGTCTTTGCGCATAAGCCCAGTCGAATTTTATTGAGTCTGTCGGATTAATATTATTATAAACTCTGGATTTCAATACATCTATTGAACCTACATTTTCAACATACGAATACCAGCTGAGTCTTATTGCTTTCACACCGGGATAAGAAGGACCACCTATTGCCGCATAGGTATATTGCCAGAACGTAAAGTTCGAATCGTTATTTATAATTGACCAGCCGGATGGCGGCAAAGTACCTTCCATATTTTCTACCTGAAGACCGTTACCCGGGAAATAAAATTCCGGCTGTACGGACGGTGTCTGGCTTAAATTATCCGTAATATTTGGAGGTTGAATTTTTTTGTCGGCATAATAATTTCTTGCTTTAGCGCAGTTTATTACTTCGTGAGTAAACTCGTCCTGAATAAATACAGATGTGTACATCATTGAATCTACCCAGGCAGCATCCCTTTTGTATTTATATTCTACCACATAGTTTCCCGGAGTATAATTGATAGATATTCCGTCAACAGACGGAAACATTTTTCTGAACACATCATAAAAAACGGTTTCACCGTTTGAGCCTGGAGGAGTTGAATAAGTAATTTTTCTTTCAATGGCATTTATCCTGAGCCTGTAATCAACATTCGATGGAAGCGCGGAAATAACATTGATATTAATGGTGGTTTTTATTGTATCACCCGCAAGTCTTGTATCGGTTACAGTAAGTCCGATTGGTGACGCCAATGCCCTCCTGTTATTAAACAAAGGCTGCAGTGTTGCATTTGAATATCCGCTTATTTGCTGCAAAACACCATCAACCTGTAAACAGGGAATAGCACTTACGGAATTATAAAGAATTCTCACTCTTGCCTGGGGAATATTTAATCCATACATCGGGTCACCCAAAGCAGGCCACCAACAATGGTATTTAATGGGAACTATTGAATCAAAATTGCTCTGAATAAAAGCATCGAGAGCAGGATTGTAAGTTGCACAGGGACCGCAGGTTGAGCTTGTATGTGCTTCAAAAAGTATTTTTTTCTGAACACCCGGTAAAAAAACCGTTGCCTGTGTAAGAGTATCATTGCCGTGGTTCTGGTCTGTTGCCCAGATAATATATACTTTAAGATTTTTAGATGTATTTAAGTTAAAAGTAATCGGATCAAATGTTATAGGTGCAGTAGATCCGCTTGCAACCGAGCCTACACTTTTGGTGACATTATAGGAACCCTGGTCAGTAAACAGGACTGTTGCTCCGGACGAAGTATTTCTCCCTGCGTTAAACACAGTTACAACAGGCGAAAAAGTCGTAGTTGTTACACCGGGAATTAAATAGTTTTTATCTTTCAGACCTATGGAAGAAATTGTGAGGTCGTTATCGTATCTCGTACCTATCGAGAAGTTATCCAGCCACAGATTATTGCCGTTTCCGTTAGTGGCTTCGAATTTAATGACCACATTATTGATAACCATAATATCGGATTTGTCACCCGAAAAGCCGAATGCAAAAACAATTGTTACAAAAACTAAAACCGAAAAAAGTATTTTAGATTTCATAAGATTATAAAATTTGATTTTTTAAAATATTTTTTAATAACTTTTTTGTGATTTGATTGTGTAATATTCTGATATCAAATATCAAAAAATCTTAACGGAGATTTAATATCCCTCACTTAAATTTAAGTAAAATTATTAATAAATAAACTATATTATTCTTTTTCTTAAATAGCGATATTTCCGCGATTTGCATGTTTTTACATAAAATGAATAAAGTTCAGAAACTAAAAAAAATCAATGCTTGTTGAATTTTATATTATAAAAATAAAACAAAGGAGAGCAAAATGATAGTTGTTCGGGATGTGTTCTATTTAAAATTCGGTGCTGCAAAGCAGGCACTCGCTTTAATCGAAAAAGCAAAAGATATTATGAAGAAAGATTCATTTATGCCGTGGAGAGTTTTAACGGATTTTACAGGTCATTCTTACACGCTTATTCTGGAAAGTGAGTACAAGAATCTTTCAAATTTCGAAGCGGAGATGCAAAAAGGATTTTCGGACAAGAAGTGGCAAAGCTGGTACGAAAAATTCAAACCGCTTGTAAATTCATCTTACAGAGAAATCCTGAAAGTCGTTCCGCAATAAGAGCAAATGAAAAGCCTGCTCTTTAAAGCGGGCTTTTTTATTATCCCAAAATCCTTTTCAGGTTTAATATAAGAATCCCTGCCGTTATAATAATGGCTCCAACGAGTAACCATACAGCCCCTTTTTTCCACGTGGATAAAAGCAAACTTATGTTTTCTTTTCTTGCCGCTTTTATTTCCTCTTTCGGAAGTGTCTTTTTCCTGATTATATCAACATTCTCTGCTATCTGAAGATTATTATTCAAAAGCTTTGCTGTGTCAATTGTAAAAACCCAGCAGCCGTATCCGAATATCGCTACCCCTAAAAGCAAAACAGGTATTCCGAACATATTATAAATCAGTTCGCCGTAATTTTTACTGTTGTATAACGGCACCAGAGTTTCAGTTGCTACCGACCATAAAACCAATACTATCAAAACTGCAATTACGGAAAAAACCATAATTTTAAATATCGGATTTCTTAGCCCGTCAAAATTATACACAATTTTAAATATTATATTAGGTTATAAAATTAAAACGTTTAATCTATTTTACGAAATTCTAATATAACTTTATCACCATCCGAGAAATAGAGATTCAGCCCGTCAGTTTTATAGTCATATGTCTTTCCCTTTACCGCCTGTATAAAATCGCTTTCGAAGCCCATGTCGTCGCACGACATTTTTGTCAGCGTTATATCATTACCAATTAAAATTTTACTCCCCGTGAATTCAGACGACACGAAGAATTCGTTACAACCTGTGTTTCCGCCCAGCCTATTTTGCAGGATTTTAATTTCAATATAAGGTTTGGTTTTTTTGAATAGTTCTTTATTTATTTCCGAGCCATTGAATTTTACCAATGCCCAGATATTATCTATACGGTAATCAATAGAATCTCCGGTAATATTAACGGTCTTTTTTAAATCTTTATCATCCTGCGAATAAACAGATGATACAAACAATAAGAGTAAAGCAAATAACAGCTTATACATGTTTATAAATTTTTAATTACGAAATATTTTAATATTAAAAAAATACGCATTGAGCTTACAAAATTTGAGGTAATTATTTTAACAATATTAATCTCTTTGTTTCGCTGAAATTATCGGTCAACAGCCTGTAAAAATAAATTCCTGAAGGCAGGTTACCCGCGTCGAAATTAACCTCGTATGTTCCCTGTTTCAATTTTTCATTTATTAACGTTACAACTTCTTTTCCGAGAACATCATATACAATTAATTTCACGTTTGACGTCTGACTATTCACGTTTGATGGTATTGATAATCTTATAGTCGTTTTCGGATTAAACGGATTTGGATAATTTTGAAACAGCTTGTAAGAAGCCGGGACTTCGGATATAGTATTTTGTACGCCAATTACCTCAGTAAGTGAGCGCCGCCAGACTGAATATTGCAATGTCCCTGCAAAAATATTGTTGTTTGATATAAATAGAGATTCTATATCGGGAATATCGTTGAAACCCTGATTTTTGTTAAACCAGCTTGCACCATTGTTTGATGAAAACCATATTCCGTAACTAAGGGTACCTGCAAATAAATAATTTCCCGAAAGGGCAAGTGAATAAATAGTGTAACCCGACAATCCGGCAGATGACCAGTTAACTCCATTATTTGTAGAGACAAAAACTCCCGAATATTCCAATCCCGCGAAAATAGTACTTCCCGAACCCGCAAGACAATAAACGTTAAAATAATTCAATTCTATTTGAGTCCAGTTTATACCGTTATTTGTCGAACGGTATATACCCGTAGAATCCGTTCCTGCAAAAACTGTGTTACCAAGAGCAAGAAGAGTCCATACGGGTCTGTTATTCAAAGAGCTTTGAAACCAGTTTGTTCCGTTGTTTGTGGAAACATAAATGCCATTTTCGTCTGTTGCTGCTAAAACATTGCTGCCTGAAATTGCAATTGCAGTTACGGCGACTGCAGTGTTTAGTGATGTTTGAGTCCAGATTGTACCGCTGTTTGTAGAAAGATAAAGCCCCTCGTAATCAGTTCCTGCAAATATATTACTTCCGGAACAGGCCAATGAAAATACGCTTTTATTATTTAAAGATGTTTGAGACCAGAATGTACCGTTATTTGTAGAGATGTATACTCCATTCCTGTCGGTTCCTGCAAATAAATTATTCCCTGAAGAGGTAAAAGAATAAGCGGACCCGAGATTCAGGCCTATCTGTGTCCAGTTTGTTCCGTTATTCGTTGATTTCCAGATTCCTCCGAAGGAAATTCCACAATAAATATTGCTTCCTGTGCCTGTGATAGCATATGCGTAATAATTAATCAAAGATGTTTGTATCCAGTTTGCCCCGCTGTTTGTCGAATACATAACTCCGTTTTCGGAAGGTCCTGCAAAAATATAATTTCCGGTACAGTATAATGAATATATAGATTTATTGTTCAAAGAAGTTTGAGTCCAGTTTGCTCCGTTGTTAGTGGAAACATACACTCCATATGTGCCTACACCGGCATAGATGTTATTGCCCGAAACGGCTAAGGCTATCACATATTTATCATTCATTGAAGTTTGTGTCCAGCTTAATCCGTTATTTGTAGACTTATATACACCATAGCTTCCGTAACCTGCAAAGACAGTATTTCCTGAAACAGCTATTGAATTTACGGTCTGGCTGTTCAGAGAAGTGTGTGTCCAGCTTGTTCCGTTGTTTGTGGAAAAATAAATTCCTGCCGAAAAAGTTCCGGCAAATATATAACTCCCCGAGATTGCCAGGGAATGAACATCTGTGTAATTCAAGGTAGTTTGTACCCAGTTTGCTCCGTTGTTTGTTGAGTACATAACACCGTTACCGCTTATTCCTGCAAATAAATAACTTCCTGAAATTGCCAGAGCATAAACGTTTTTATTATTAAGAGCAGTCTGAGTCCAGTTTGCTCCGTTATTTGTTGAGCGGAAAACCCCTCCCTCAGACATTCCGGCAAATATACTACTTCCCGAAGCTGCCAGAGCATTAACTGTTCCACTATATATGCCATCGCACTGCACCCACTGGCAAAAGCAATTTTCAACTTTGATTGTTAACTGAAAAATAAACAAAGAAATTAAAATTATTGACCTCATAATGTTATTTTTAATTATATTAAATAAATTACATACAATAATTTCCGTTATATAATCGAACAATTAATTAAATTTATAAAAATTAAACAATAAAATAAATCAATAAGATAATAGCCTGTTTATTATGAATCACAAAATGAATTTTTTATTCTTAACAATTAAAGTAGATTTGAACTAATTATATTATGATATATGGAAGATAAATTCAGGAATATTTTTGTAATCGGGGATAAAGTTTTAATAAAACCAAAATCCCTCGATGAAAGAACAAAAGCAGGACTGTACCTGCCTCCCGGCGTTCAGCAAAGAGAAGAAGTTCAAAGCGGATACATAATTAAAGTCGGACCTGGGTATGCCATGCCACGGGAAGATTTCGGAGAGTCGTGGAAAGGCAGCGAGGAAAAAGTAAAATATGTACCCCTGCAGGTCAGAGAGGGAGATCTCGCAATCTTTTTGCAAAAGGGTGCCATCGAAGTAATGTATGAAGAGGAAAAATATTACATCGTTCCCCAGCATCTGATTTTAATGATAGTAAGAGACGAAGAACTTTTTCAATAAAAACCGATGATTAGAATTTTATACATAGGTCTTGGTGGATTTCTCGGTTCTGTCGCAAGGTACCTTGTTGC
>PMIW01000207.1 GCA_003158365.1 Ignavibacteriota bacterium
ATAATATTCTGTCCTTTTCATTTTAACAATCTCATTGGTAACTGAAAATAGTTTTTAAAAACAATATTGATTTAACTGTCTATTTTGTTTAATTTATTAAATTCTAACAAAAAAAGAATCAATTTGAAATTCAGGGCTTTATTAATATTTTTTGTATTATTTATCATATATTCTAACGTCAGTGCACAGGATGACTGGTGGAGAGATAAAAAATACAAGGACGATAAGACAAAAGCAAAATATGCACTTTGCAAGAGGACATTTAAAGACATTGCGTCAGGGTTTAACATACAGAGTGTCAGTAGGATTAGCGTTTATTTCGGTACGGAAGTATATTTGAATATTATCACAAATGATAAGGGTTATTACAGCCCAAACCAGGCAGAACTGATTCTTTCGGATTTCATGGATTATTTTAAAGTAGTCAGCTTCAAGTACAAGAATTCATATTCAAAAAATTCATTTGCATTTGCACTCGGTAAATACATATATGACAGGGGAAGCGGCAAGAGGGAACTGAACGGCTCCGTTTCGCTGAAATATAAAGACGAAAAATGGATAATCGACCAAATTAGTCTTAACTAAACATACCTGAAAATTGAAGATTTTAAACTTAGTCAATTCCCGCAATAAAATTCTGATATCACTTTTAATCTTTGTTGTTATCTGGATAGCACTGGTTAAGCTCGTTGCTTTTTTCGTGATTTCGAATGTGGACGGGAACTGGCAAAACATCGAAAGCGAAAACGAACAGAAGAACAGGGAAAAGACACTTCAGGTCTTCAATTCCATCCAGAATGAAATCTCGAAAATTTCAGGCACTCTTTCATCGAATTATGAAATCAGGAAATATACGGATAAAGGCGATACAAAAAAGATTTATGATGAGATATACAAAAACAATGTTCCTGCCAATATCCAGATAGAAGTATATGATAAATTTCTGAATTTACTTGCCTTCCAGGGCAACCAGCTTGAGCCCGAATTCTATTTACTTCAAAAAGCATTTACGGGTAACAGGTTTTCAATTCTTAAGGATATTGGTTTTTCAACATATTTAATCGAATTCACGCCTGTTAAAAATTTCGATGATGACAGCCAGATTTGCGGAGTAATGCTGACCTCAAAACTGATAAATAATAAATTCAAGTACAAGGATAAATATTCCGAAACGACTGTATTTTCGGATTTTTTAATCAAGACATATAATAATTCGTATGATATTGTATCTGCAAACCCTGTTAACGGATTTATTCAGATTGATTCTGCGGGATTAAAGGAANNATAGACCTGCAGAGCATAGACGGCAGGACAATAGGAATAATTATTACACCGCTGTTCGATAAATCCACTCACATCTCAAATATAAATCAGTTCAGCGACAGGATAATTTCTTTCCTGATTTTCGTTTTTGCCGTTTTGACTTTTATGCTGCTCCTGACTTACTTAAAGTCCGTTAAATATGTAATCTTAAGAATATTAATATTCAGCATATATATAATTGTTATAAGATATTTATTTGTACTTTTCGATTTTCCTTCCAGGTTGTTCGAGAGTGAAATTTTCACCCCGGCATATTTTGCATCGACATTCGGGTTTGGCATAATCAAATCTCTCGGTGAATTAATCGTAACATCAGTCCTGATTTTAATAATTACATTATACATAGCAAATTCAACTTACGAAAACATCAGGGTTAATGATAAGAACAATTCGAATATGTATAAGAGTATTCCCGCTGTGCTGATTATTATCGGATTATTTTTTTTCATATCAAACCTGTATGCAATTTTCATCCAGACTATAATATTCGATTCCAATATTAAGTTTCTGGATAAATCGAACATAATTCCGGGAGTAGGATTGTTTTCGGTACAGCTTGTAATAATAATAGTAACACTTTCATATCTTCTGCTGGGTTCATCTCTGATACTCACTATTTTCGGCCTTATCAGAAAATTCAAAGATTATAAATTCTTTAAAAAGAATTATATATTCGTCCCGTTTATACTGATTCTACTGATTAACCAGGTGGTGGATTATTTTATAGACAACCTCGAGATTGTATATTTCCAGAGAGTCCTGATTATAATACTGCTTTTTATATTCTGCTACTATGTTAACAGGATGCTTGTATTAAAACGGAATTACAATTTCATATCTATAAGGAATTTTTCGATATTACTGCTGATATGCATTATAATTTCTCCGCTTATACTGCTTGAAAAAACGAAGTCACAGGAAACAAAATATACAGAACTCCTCGGTACCCAGCTCTCGGAGCAGGAAGACGAGAAAATTGTTTATTTAATATCGAATGAGCTGACTAACCTGATTACGAGCAAGAATATAGAGGATAATTTAAGCGATAAAAATAAATCGCAGAAGCTTGCATTTTATTTATGGAAAGAAAGCAAACTGAATTACGAAAATTACAATTCCGCCATAATAATACTGGACACTGCAAAAAAAATTATCAGTGATTTCAATATTAATTCAAATGCATTAAACCCTGACAGCGTGGTAAGTTTTACAAGAAGAAAATTTTTCAATAATAAATTAATATATAATGTTCCCGATTCCGATTCTCTTGATGCAGGAAACAGCCAGAATGACGAAAGTATAAATGAAACAGACGGCGAAGTGGAAAATGATTACAGCACTCCGCTGATGTTCGGTAATATTAATATTTTGAAAAATACCGAAGGAAAATATTTTGTGGGAATAGTGCCGATTGAAAATAACGATTTAAAGAATACCGAGTTTGCACAGACACTCGGTTACCTGATGATAACTGTTAATTCCGAAGTAAAAAATCTCGTGCCGAATACATCCGCAAGGATTTTCAGTAATGATGCAACGGATAACCTTACCGATAAGCTGATTGCAAAACCTGTTATCACGGAATATTTAAACGGGGATATAGTAAACTCCACAGACGCGGAAGTGTCACGCGTCCTGACAAAATCACTTGAACCTTTCAGGGAGTTCCTTAAAACGGGCAGCGGGACAAAATACTGGCGGTATGAAAATATAAACAACGAGCCGTACAAATCCCTTTATGTGCTTGCAGTGAACCCGCAGCAGGAAATAAAAAACTATGTGAGTGAAAAAATTTATGTAATCAGCCTGAAGCGGGATGATTTCTCAATTACTACTTTCTTTTATCTGAAGTTTATTTTATTTACAGTATTTATTTATCTTGTGCTCTATTTATTAATAGGCCTGTTTTTACTTTTCAAGGTTCACAAGATAGAATTTAATTTCAGCGAAAAACTTTTCATATCTTTCCTACTGGTATCGATAATCCCGATTATATTTCTTGGAATATATACAAGGTCATACATAACAGATAAAAACAATGTTTCAATACGAAACCAGATAATTTCCGATTTGAGCCTCGTGAATGAAAGCCTGAAGGATGATAAGATTTCCGTAAGTAAATATAAATCGTTTGACACTCTTAGAAGAGTCGCAAAGGATATACTGGATAAAAATTTTGCAAGAACAGAAAAGAATTTTAATTTCTTCGGAAAAAACAGCAAGCTTGTTGCTTCGACAAACGAAGAATTGTTTAAATCCGATTTGCTGGATAACAGGGTGGATAACGACGCGTACTACAATATCATATTCCTGAAAAAGGATTTTTTTGTTAAAAATAAAAATATAGGCGGTTTTGATTTTTTAGTAGGTTACAAGCCGTACAAAGACAAATCAAATAACATAGCAGGGATAATATCATCGATATCGGTTTACAAGCAAAAAGAAATAAATGAAGAACTTACGGAAACACTTACTTTTATATTCGGTTCATATTTTATCGTTATTATTATTACTCTTATTGTAGTCAGCATTATAACACAGAGAATTTCAAAACCAATTCTCGAACTTAAAATTGCAACGGATAAATTATCGAGAGGTGAAAATAATGTCGAGATTAAACTGAACAGGAATGATGAGCTTGGAAGTCTTGTTGAGTCATTCAATAAAATGACCAAAGAACTCGAAAGGTCGAAAGATGAATTAAAAAAGGCGGAAAGGGAAGCCGCGTGGAGGGATATTGCCAGGCGGGTTGCACACGAAATTAAAAATCCGCTTACGCCAATGAAACTCTCGATTCAGCATTTATTCTCGATATATAAAAAAGGTCCGAACGATGAATTCAGGGACGTGCTTGAAAAAACAAAAGTGCTTATTGTAAATGAAATCGACAAGCTTAACAGGATTGCAACGGAATTTTCGAATTTTGCAAAACTGCCTAGAAGGAATTATGAATTCCTGAATATAAACCTTATACTCGATGACGTTGTATCATTGTATTCACTTGAACCGAATATCGAATTCGTAAAATCGTTGCAGTATAAGATTCCGGAAATATACGGCGACAAGCAGGAGTTAAACAGGGCATTCCAGAATATCATCAAAAATGCCGTCCAGTCTATTACCGGGAGGGGAAAAATAATTGTTGAATCAAAAGCATTGGGAAGTTTTGTTTACGTGCTGGTACATGATAACGGATGCGGCATAGAGCCCGAAATTTTAAATAAACTGTGCGAACCTAATTTTTCCACTAAGTCACAGGGAATGGGGCTTGGGCTTGCCATTACCAAAAAAACACTCGATGATATGAAAGCATCTATATTTTTTGAAAGTAAAATTAACGAGGGAACAGTTGTAACCGTGAAATTCCGGGTTAAAGACAGGAAAGATAAATGAGAAAAAACATTCTTATTATAATATTAAATACAATTATTTTTTCACTGCTTTTGTTCGGTTGTGCAAACCAGCTCCCTCCGACAGGCGGGGAAGATGATACGACCCCGCCGATGGTTAAGAAAATAGTACCGGCTCCGAACAGCCTTAATTATTCCGAAAGAACGGTAAGCATAGAATTTGACAAATATATCGACAGGAGAAGTTTTCGCGAAGCACTTTTTATTTCTCCGAAGCCTTCGGGTGAACTGAATTACAACTGGAGCGGCACTAAAGTGGAAATTGAATTTCCGAAAAATTTACTCAAAAATACCACTTATACATTTGTAATCGGCAAAGGGATGAAAGATATCAGGAATAATTATTTAAAAGCCCCGATACAATTTGCTTTCTCTACAGGCGCAGTCATTGACAACGGTAAAATCCGCGGAAAAGTATTTACACAGAAATCCCTGAACGTAATAATATTTGCGTACATTAATAAAGATATAAGCGATTCACTGATGAATCCGCATAATAAATTTCCGGATTTTTTTACGCAGGTTAACGAAAACAATCAATTTTATTTTAACCATCTTCCGCCGGGAAAATTCAGATTGTTTGCAATCAAGGATAACAATAAAAATTTACTTTATGATATAGGGGAAGATGAGGTTACGGTTTTGAACAGCGACATTATCATACTGGATACTACAAAAGAATACAATGCTGATTTTATTTTTTCCGATTTCATGCCCGACGAAAATTTAATAGTATCGGACAAATTAATTCCGATGCTGGTCCCCGATACTTCGGGAAGTATATATTCCTCGGTTAAAATAAATGACAATAATATACCCGTTGATTCAAGATTTGTTTTCTATTTCAAGGGAAATAAATTATCAAGATTCGATATCGCAGAAAATATAAAATTAATTGATACTGTTGAAAAAAAAG
The DNA here is from genome assembly GCA_003158365.1 of Ignavibacteriota bacterium. Taxonomy (GTDB): domain Bacteria; phylum Bacteroidota; class Ignavibacteria; order Tepidaquicellales; family Tepidaquicellaceae; genus FEN-1279. Next base: position 5,650 of record PMIW01000207.1, read on the forward strand.
AATTCAGGATGCATCTAAACTGGTCTTCGGATTCAATACTGGAAGCGGTACCAACGGAAGTTATGAAATATTCGGCGGTGATGAAATTCATTTTCGATTTGAAAAATACAAAGCTTAAATATTATTACGAAATAATATTTAATGTTGCAGATGAGAGGAAATCCGGGAATTTATCGGGAAAAATTACGGATTTGAAATTTCCGGAAAATCCCGTGTACGTAAAGATTTTCAACCAGACCAATAAACTTGTATATTATACAAAATTGCTCGAAGATGATTCTGTATTTATATTTAAAAGGATTCCTGAAGGAGAGTATTTATTGTTTTCTTATATAGATGAAAATAAAAACAGGAATTTTGATTACGGAAGTCCATTCCCTTTCAAGCCTGCGGAGAGATTTTTTGTCTTTGAACCGAATCTGAATTTAAAAGGAGGGTGGAATGTGGAAAATGTTTTTATAAAATTTTAAATTCCGATTTTATTTTAAACGTGAGATTTATCAGCAGCAGCTCGGTATTCAGGTTTTGCTCAAGCTCTTTGTAACTGTCTTCGACGTAATTAATTATTTTATAATTATCCGTTTTATAAAGTTTAGAGAATTTTTCAAGTCTTTCAATACGGTCTTTGTTAATAACATTCGATTTCTCTCCGTTTGAGACGAGTATTACATCCCTGAACCAGATAATAATAAGCAGAAGAAACTGCCTGATTTTTTCCTTGTCTTTTTCGGATACGATTGCACTTATTATATTGCTTAGCGTAATACTCTTATTTGTCACAAGAGCAATAAGCATTTCAATCATTTTTTCCCTTAATTCAAGAAAATAAGATTCTGTTATGTTTTTGCATTTCAAAATACTTCCGTCCGAGATATTGGCATATATCTCAGCTTCGGTTTCCTTTAATTCACTATTAAATTCAAGAAGGAATTTTGTCAGGTCATCTTTATTAACTGGGTCGAATCGGATTTTCTGACACCTGCCTGTAATAGTGGACAGCATTGCATTAAGACGTGATGTCGTAAGTATAATAAGAGAGTCACCCGGCGGTTCTTCGAGAATTTTGAGAAAGGAATTCGAGCTCTGGGGATTCATCAAATCACTGTTGGATATCAGGAATATTTTCTTTTTCCCTTTTACTCCGGTCAGGTAAATTTCTTTTTTAATTTGCCTGATACTGCTTATTTTTATATCGTTGGCGTTCGGAATATTTATTTTGTAATAATTGTCTTTCGATTTTTTTTCAATTTCCTCCAGAAATATATCATAATCTTCCTGTTTGAGTGTATTCACGGGATTATCATCTTCGGAAGTCTCTTTTCTTCCTGAAGGTAATGCGGTGATGAATCTGAATGAAGTCGAATTTAATGAACTGATTTGCCTGCAGCTTGAGCAGTTATCGCAGGCTTCAATACCGTCAATTTTATTTTCACAATTTATAAGCTTAGCAAATTCAATTGCCACGGCGTCTTTTCCGATGCCTTCCTTTCCGTAGAAAAAATACGCATGAGAAATTTTATTGCTCGAATAGATATTTTTCAGGATTTTTATTACTCTTTCCTGTCCTATGATATTTGACCACATATTAAACGGTTATCCTTTAGAATGTATTTCCAATTCCGAATTGAAAAGCGATTTTACTTTTTAAAATTGTATTTAAATTGTTGTTGAAAAGCCATTTGTTAGTTCCTTCTTCGGCAAAGTAATCATAAAATTTGAACCCGACATCGAATCTTACCGGTCCTACAATAGTGTAATACCTGATTCCGCCGCCGATTGCCATTGCTATCTGGTTTAACTTAAACTCATTCGGATGTTCCCATAAATTTCCATAATCAAAAAAAGTCACGAACCCGAGGTCCTTAAAAACGCTTTTATAATTTCTGAATGGTTTTGTCCTGTGCTCGAAATTACCTTCTATAAGAAAGTTCCCCCCGTTTTCCATATCGGCAAATGCACCTAATTTTTTTCCTGTCCATCCTCTCACACTGGTATTACCTCCTGCAACGAATCTGGTTTCAATAGGAACAATGTTAATATCCACATTATAAGGAACTCCGCTGACTTTCAGGGAATTATCGCCATACTCAAAAATCGCACCAAGTAATATTTTTGTTGCAAGCACAGAAGCCTCGTTATCTGTGTATAAATTATAATATACTTTATGAATTGTTGTAAATTTGAAATAGTGAAAAGTTGATATATCAAAAACTTTTCTAACATAGTTTCCAAGCAATCCGCTTTCTTCCAAAAGGTAAGACTGGTAAAATCCCTTAGTGGGAAACTGAAAATTATTAGTGTTATTATGAATAATTGTAAATCCGATAACCGAGGAAAATGTATTTATGAATGAGCCGACAGGTAAAGTAATAGTCTGGTTATTTATTATATCTTCTACAGGCTGCTTGACATTAAATCTTTGGTTGCCGATTTTCCAGCTTAACTGGAGATTGTTTATATACGTGTATCTGGGGAGTTCGTAATTGATATCAAACTGGTTTTTATTTTCAAGAATTCTGTACTGGTCCTGGTTGAATAAAGTCGAACCTATTTTCCATTCACCCGTAATTTTATTATTGCTGAAAATATAAGGCTGGAAAATATTAAATAAAAAATCTATTCCGTTATTATCTTTGGAATTAACCAATCCTTCAAGCTTTAGCGACATAGTCCTGCCTCCTCCGAAGAAATATCTGTCCGTAAATGAAAGTCCTCCGCCCGCAAAAAACAAATTGTTTATATCATAACCAAGTATCTCAGGCTGTATTTCATATTTATTTCTGACCGAGGCATTAATTTTCAGGTTTATGATATTATTTACGGTATCCACATAATCCACCAGAATTCTTGCACTTTCCAGAATGGAGATTCTGTTAATTCTGTTTTCACTTTCAATTAATTTTTCCTTGCTGTAAAAATCATTTTCCACATAATCCAGTTCCCTGTAAACCTCATTGAACTTAATTTTATAACGGTTATTTGCTATATTAATTTTGGTTTTTCCGAATTTGAAAAAATTGCCTGTTGTAAAATTTAATTTTAAATCCAGTTTATATTTTTTATTCGGATTATTTGTTTCAGTCTTTATTATATCGGGAGGGTCATTAATTGCATTTGCGTATCCGTTATTATTCAGAAAGTTAATTATTCTCGAAATTTCCTGGCTTAATTTATTTTTATTATAAACATCATTTGCCTTAATAAGCGGTTCATCTTCCACAAATAATTTGTTCCGGAATCCGCTTCCAATGCCGGACAATCCGTTGTATTCTATACTTCCGAGTGTATATGGCTGTTTCTCGTCTATTACAAATTTTGCAGTGACTTCATTTTTCTCTTCGTTCACGATAATGCTTGTATCCACAGAAGCATCGATATAGCCGTTGTCAAAATAGAATTTTTCAATTCTCAATATGTCGGAGCAGAATTCATTATAATCGAAGTATTTTAATTTTCCCGTTTTAGTAAGGACCTTGATATCGCTCTTATCAAACGAATGAGAATTTATAAAATCAATTTCAATATCATCCAGATCATATTTCCTGTAATCAAGCTCGTCGATCTGCCCGATTGCAAATCCGGAAGTTAATAATAAAAAAATTAATATTTGAAAAATATTCCTCAAGGCGTGTTATAAAAAAACCCAATAAAAACATTTATTGGGTTTTTGCTCAATGATGTTTAAAATTAAAAATCTTTGTTTTCTTCGTCGTAAAAGAAATCCTCGTCTGTCGGATAATCCAGCCAGATTTCTTCCATACTCTCATAGGGCTCTTCTGTATCTTCAAGATCCATTAGATTGTCAATTACCTCTTTTGGGGCACCTGATCTTGTTGCGTAATCTATTAATTCGGCTTTATTTGCAGGCCATGGAGCATCATCGAGGTATGAAGCTAATTCTAATGTCCAAACCATATATTTTATAACCTCCAGTTAATAATTAAAATTATATAAAAATTCTTGTATACTATTCAAAATCATGTTCGAAATACTCTGTATTTCTTCCGAACCCGTTGTATGAATTCTTGCTGAAATCAGATTCTTTCTTTTTGCTTTTTATTTTTGCATCGAGTCTTTTCCCAAATACTTTGGCTGCATTATAACCATAATGCTTGCAAAGGTAATTAAGTGCAATCACTTCTGCAATAACGGTGATATTTTTACCGGGAAAAATCGGCAAATTTATTTTCTCGATATCTACTCCGAGTAAATTTACCATTCTTGAATCCAGGCCTGTCCTGTCATACTCCTTTGTGCTGTCCCAGTCTTCCAGCTCAACTATTACTTCGACTCTTTTTTGATACCTGATAGCCCTGATACCGAAAATTTGTTTTATATCAATTATTCCGAGACCGCGGATTTCCATAAAGTGTTTAACCAGTGATGTGCCCGCTCCCATCAGGACATTTTCCGCTTTTTTCGAAATTACAACAATATCATCCGCAACAAGCCTATGACCTCTTTCAACAAGGTCAAGCGTAATTTCGCTTTTTCCGATACCCGATTTTCCGCAGAAAAGTAGCCCGACACCGTATACATCCACGAAAGAACCATGCAACGCTATCTGCGTCGAAAACTGGTCATCTAGAAAATCTATTATAAAATTAACAAACCTTGAAGTCTCGTAAGGAGTTATGAAAACCGGAATGCCTTTTTCATCTGCAATTTTTAAAAGTTCGTTTGGTACCTTGTTGTTATTTGTAACTATTAAACAGGGAATATCGAACGAAAGCAATCTTTTCAGAGTTACAAGACGTTCCTGCCTCGAAAGTTGCTTAAGATAATTAATTTCTGTGTTTCCGAAAATCTGAACTCTTGTATGAGTGAAAAGTCCGACATACCCAGCAAGTGCCAGTCCGGGCCTGTGTAAATCTTTTTCCCTTATAACTTTTTCTTCGGAAATCTTTTTAAAAGTTGCCTTTTTAAGCTTAAACCTGTCCTTGCATTCAGTATAAAAAAAGTCTACGCTTATAAAGTCTCTTTTGAATTTCTTTATGTCTTTGAATCTATCAGGCAATATTTTTTATTATATTGATTTAAACTTTCCGTTATCTTTATGCTTTTGAGCTTTATTCTTATCTTTATATTTATAAAGTTGAGTTTCGATTTTCAAAACTGCATTATCGGTTGCTTTTTCAAAATCACCCGCCGCTTCTTTGGCTGTAATAATTTTATCTTTCAATTTAAAAATCAATTCGCAGTACTTTGTATCCGCCGGCGGCTTGTCATAAAAAAATATCACATCTGCAAATAATATATTTTCACTGTATTTTTCAAGTTCTTCTATTCTTGCCGTAGCATATTTTTGCAGGGAATCTTTTGCCTTAAAATGCCTTGCCGTTATGTTTATTTTCATATCTCTGATATTAAATTGTTAATGAATGTAATTTAAAAGAACACTTTTTGCGAATATGCAAAACTATATTATAAAATTCAACTAATAAAATAAAAAACTGCATTTTTGCATATTCTCAAAAAAGAAGTATTTGATTAACCTTTCTATTTTATTTTATCGGGTTTATTTTTATATGCAAAAATAGTGTAAAAAAATGACAGGTAAAAGAATATATTTAATATTTTTAGCAATTACGCTAATGTGGAACGTATTAATCGTTTTTGCACCTGTTTTTTATAATTCTAACGGGATATTAAAGAGCGTTTCCGATTTCTCGTATTCATTTTTTTCGGTCGCCTGCCACCAGATAGACAGCCGCTCCTATCATTTATTAGGTGAAAAGTATGCGGTTTGTTCCCGGTGCCTTTCAATTTACTGGGCATTTTTATTTTCGGTAATAATTTATCCATTTATTAAAGGTTTAAATAATGTAAAATTACCATCTCTATGGTTACTTATTATTCCCGGAATTATTGTATCTCTTGATGCAGCTTTGGATTTTTTTGATATATACAGCAATACATTTTTTTCCAGGTCGGTTTCAGGCGCTTTAATCGGTTTGGTTCTGCCGTATTATCTGATTCCCGGATTTTTCAATTTCATTAATGAAATGTTCATCTATTTTAAAGGAAATTATTCAGTGAAAGGAAAAAAATAATTTTTATGGATAAACAACCGAACAGAATGATACCGGTATTGTACGGTACTTTTGTCATGACAATGATATCTGTTCTTCCTTTTATAAATTTCATTAATATATTTTTTTGCGCAGGGATTATTATCGGGGGATTTGCGGGTGTAATGTCTTATAACAGGCAGCTGCAGGGAACCCAAATTGAGCTTACTTCAAAAGACGGCGTTATGATAGGAATTTTATGCGGTATACTTTCCGGAATTCTGGTCTCGTCATTCAACTTTGCTTTTATGCTGATGACAAAACACAACCCGGTTGATGAATCACTTGCACTATTAAAGGATATTTCACTGCCGCCTGAAGTTATGGTTCAGATGAATAAATTTTCGGATGAGTTCAATAAATACGGCTTTTCTCCCACTATTTCGATAGTTTCTTTAATCTCGAACTTAATAATATATCCGTTGTTTGGAATGATAGGTGCTATACTTGGAGTTTCTGTAATTAAAAAAAGAAATCAAAAAATTATTCAACAGCAAAATAAATTTTAAAAATATGTACGAATATTCAGGAGCAATTCATATTCATTCTACTTTTTCCGACGGAACAGGTACCGTACCGGAAATTGCAAAAGCAGCAAATGAAGTGAACCTCGATTTCATAATGCTGACAGACCACAACACACTTCTGGCAAGGGACGAGGGGATGGAAAAATGGTTCGATAATACCATGGTGATTGTCGGGTATGAAATCAACGATAAAAGCAATAAAAACCATTATCTCGTAATGGGTTTGACAGAGCTTATCGGAACATTCAGAGTGCTTTTCAACGGAGAGCTCGGAAGTAACCTTACCGCCGAAGAATATGTAAAAGAAATTAAAAAGAAAGGCGGTGTCGGATTCATTGCGCATCCTTTCGAAAAAAGAAATCAGTATCCCGAACACCCTGCATATCCCTGGACTGCCTGGAAGAGCAAGGATTTTGACGGTATCGAAATATGGAACCACATGAGCGAATGGGTAGAAGGTCTGAATGACGATAATAAAATGCAGAGATTCCTGCATCCGCTTAAATCAATCGAAGCACCCGACGAAGATGCAGTAAAAAAATGGGATGAGTTTAATAAGGAAAGAAAAGTAACCGCAATCGGAAGCATCGATGCGCACGCTCACAAGCAGAATATTATGGGATTTTATACGATTGAGATTTTTGCGTATAAAATTTTGTTTAAGTCAATAAGAACACACGTGTTGCTGGACGAGGAAATAATCAAAGGCAATAAAGAGAAATTTAATTATTTTAAAAGCAAGATTATCGAAGCTTTGCAATACGGAAAATCCTTCATAGTAAATCATTATTACGGCGACGGGAAAGGATTCAGATTTTTTGCGGAATACGACGGGGGAACATATAACCTGGGGGATGAAATATTATTCGACAAGAAAAAAGACAAGAAAATAATTTTTAATACGTTCGTTCCGAAAGAAGCCAGGCTGAGACTT
>PMIW01000148.1:0-3360 GCA_003158365.1 Ignavibacteriota bacterium
AATTTTTATTTCATGGAAATGAATACACGTCTTCAGGTCGAGCATCCCGTAACAGAAGCAGTTACAAATACAGACCTTATAAAAGAACAGATTATTATTGCTTCGGGCGGAAAAATTTCAATCAGGAAACCAAAATTTATAGGACATTCGATAGAATGCAGAATAAACGCAGAAGACAGCGAAAATAATTTTCAGCCGAACGCGGGATTAATCACGGCTTTCCATTCCCCGGGCGGAAACGGCATCAGGGTTGATACTCACTGCTATGCAGGATATAATATTCCGAACAATTACGATTCAATGATAGGAAAATTGATTGTGATTGCAGAAGACAGGAACGAAGCTATAAAAAGAATGTCACGGGCTTTAGAAGAATTTATCGTGGAAGGTGTAAACACCACAATACCATTGTTCCAGGAAATTATGAATGATAAAAAATTCATAAATTATGAATATGACACCAACTATCTCGAGAAAAGAGAAGAAATTGAAGTATAAATCATTTTATACATTCAATATTAATTTTTTAAAAATAATTGCAGCTGCCTGCATTATTTTTATTTCGCTTATTAATTCGCAGAGTGCTTTCCCCCTGTATTCCACAAAAAATAAAAACGACTCTGCACCTACAACTTCAGGCAGCAAAACAACTTCGACCGATACTGCGAAAAAGAATGCATTGCAGATTGATACTACTAAAATAGTAAACCAGATTGATACGGCTAAAAAGGAAACTCCGAAAATTGATTCACTTCTGACTGTACCATTAAAAGAAAACAACCTCACAAATACAAAACTGTTTATTTATATAATTCTTTCCGTATTTGGACTTGCATTGTTTTTCTTCATATTCGTGCAGACACTGTTCAAGACTTTCCACAGGAAAAAATCGACAAGGCAGTCCATGATGCTGAGCTGGAGCTTATTCCTGATTGTTTCGATTCTATGGATTTTTATTATCTGGGGAATTGTTGCTAATTTCTGGAGTTCGGCAGCATTCATGGTGGTTTTAATTTTCCTTTTCATTATTGGCCTAATAATGACCATTGTTTCCGTGAAAAGCAGGTAAATTATAAACTTATTCGTGATGTGCTGTGTTTTACAAATTAACTGATATATAAAAAGAGAAAATTATTTTATGGATACATATTATGCATTAATACTTGGTGCATCGAGCGGTTTTGGAAAAGCAATATCACTCGCACTTGCAAAAGACGGCGTGAATATAATCGGAGTGCATCTCGACAGGGCTGTGACAATGCCTGCTGTGGAAGAGGAAATAGCCCTGATTAAATCTTACGGCGTGGATGCGCATTTTTTCAACGTTAATGCCGCTGACCCGAACAGAAGAGCCGATGTATTAAACGCAGTAGAAGAAATTTTCAAAGGCAAAAAAAATCCAACCATAAGAGTGATGGTTCATTCTCTTGCATTCGGAACTCTGAAAAAATTTGTAGATATAGATGCAACATTGCAGATAAACCAGAAACAGCTTGAAATGACCATGGACGTTATGGCAAACAGTCTTGTTTACTGGACTCAGGATGTAATGAAAAAGAAATTCATGAAATCGGGTGCGAAAATTTATGCCCTCACATCCACGGGCGGTTCGCGTGTAATCGAAGCATACGGAGCAGTATCTGCGGCAAAAGCCTGCCTCGAATCTCACATAAGGCAGCTTGCAATGGAACTCGGACAGAAAGGAATCTCTGCAAACGCAATACTGGCAGGGGTTACTGATACACCGGCAGCAAGAAAAATTCCGAATATCGATATCATTATGGATTATACTTTACACCGCAATGCACAGGGCAGGCTCACACATCCGGAAGACATTGCAAACTTCATACTCGATAACTACAAACGCGATTCCCACTGGATGACAGGCGGAATTGTTCACGTCGACGGCGGAGAATCGGTAACGGGATTCTAATCAATTCCTGACAAGTCGGGACACCAAAAACGTGGATTGCAATGGAAGAGCTATTCATAACAAGGAAATCCACTTTTCTTTTTCCATATAAATATTGTTCTAATATCATTATTTTAACTTAATTAAATAATATATTTTATGAACGACCCGTTTGCGTTACCAAAAAGCAAGGCGACATCATTATCCGCTGAAAAAGGTTCACTCGAGCTGAAGACTCAGGAGTTTATGCCTACGATATTAATCGGTCTCGGAGGCACGGGAAAAGAGGTTTTACTTCGTATCCGCCGCCAGTTCGTGGAGAAATACGGCTCGATAGATAACTTCCCCATTACTTCGTATTTATACATAGATACGGATAATGCGCCCTCGGAGGAAAGCGGTATTGCAAGGGAAAGAGATTATTTAATTAACGATATCGATTTCCAGCCGTCGGAGAAGATTTTCAATCCCGTGAATCCATCGGATTACATTAACAGGATTAACGACGTTCCGCATATTAAAAAATGGCTTAACACGAGCGGTGAAATCGGGAAACTCGGAACAATGAATACAGGAGCGGGACAGATACGCCCTGCGGCAAGACTTGCTTTCTTCCACAATTTCGATGAGATTGTTCAGAAACTTCTTTCGGCAAAATCCAGAATAACGGATTCGCGCTCGATAAACCTTGTAAAGGAAAAACATAAAATAAAAAGTGTCAACACTGAAAAGATTAATGTATATATAATAACATCGGTCAGCGGAGGCACGGGTTCGGGTATGTTTATTGATTTCGGATTTTTAATCAGGAATTTATTCAAGAACCAGGCGATTTCTTCGTGCTACATTCTGCTTCCGAAAATATTTCAGGGATACGGCAAAGAAAGAGTTTTTGCAAACGGATATGCGGCTTTAACAGAGCTTGAATATTATAATTTGAAAAATACATTTTCGGTTAGCTGGAAGAAAAATGAGCCTATGACTTTCCAGCCGGGAGTTTACGATGATGTTTATTTAATTGACGGTGAGAATTACAAGAATCTATCGCTTTCGGATATCAGCAACAAGGATATTTACAAGATGATAGCCGATACGATATTTCAGGATTTTTCGAATTCTGATTTTGCGAATTACAAGAGAGGCGTGAGAGTCAATCTGGTACAGTATAAACAGAGGTTGTGGCCCGATGATAATACCGTTTCGGAAAATACTTTCTCGAGAAAATATTCGACTCTGGGGCAGTCTACAATATCTATTCCGATTGACAGAATTATTTTATCCTGCTCGTATAAACTGTGCGAGGAGATAATCAATTATTATTTATCCTATGCGGAAGGCTCGCAGAGCGATATAGATAATTATCTTACGAATGAATTCCTGCCCGAGCTTGGAATGCTTGAATCTTCTTCGAAGCACCAGCTACTGGATTCGCTTTACAGCATGGGAGA
>PMIW01000148.1:3450-8759 GCA_003158365.1 Ignavibacteriota bacterium
CATCTTATAAACGATTCAACGCGCGGAGTATTTTATTCCATAAATGTTTTACGAAGACTGCAATTTATTTTAACTAACGGAAACTTTGAATACATACCGAAGTTCGAAAAAGAGATTAAGGATATTCAGATTGTAGTAACAAAGCTCGAATCTGAAATAAAAAGCAGGCTTCAGGATTTAAAGGAGGATGAAGCAAGGTCAAAAATCAATGTACTCAAGAAACCCGCCATGGCAGGGACTCTGGAGAAACTGATAGACGTGCTGGACAGGTATTATGAAGCACTGATAAAATTAAATTCGAGATATTACGCAAAGGAAATCTGCCTTAGAATGCTGAACCTGATTGAAAAAGGCACGAAGACAGATGACGGAAGGATTCAGTTTACGGGATTGATTTCGGATATAAATAAACTGACAGGAAATCTCGGAGTACTGAAAGATAACTTCAGGAATAAATACAATTATTTCCTTCAGAAGCTTGAAAACAGTTTTAACTTGTTTATTTATGAACCTGATGATGTGAAAAATGATTATTACATAAGATATATCGGAACAGGACAAAGCGCGCAGGATAAGATTAAAGAACTATCTTTTAATTTATTAAAGGAACTAAACGCACTCGACGTAACAGACATAGTAAATATATTGAAGAACAGCGACACGAAAGCAGTCGAAGAAAAGATGTTAATATTTGCGAAGAAGCAATTCGAAAAGATTAAAGATGATTATAACATAACGGATATACTTTTTGATAAAGATACTTTGAGGAGCGAATCCAAAATCAGGGGAATGCTTTCACAGGCATATCCGTGGTTAAAGGTATTCGAAGAGCCGGGAAGATTCAAGCTGGAAGATTCGGCAAAGAAGTTTTACATTGGAGTAAAAACAAATACACCTTCGTTCGCAAAATTCAGGACATTGATTTCCTCAATCGTCGGAGATGCAGTGGAATTTAAGGATTCAGCCGATAACTCATCGATTACATTTTATTCCGAATGGGCAGGATTCCCTCTGTTCTATTCATACACAGTTTCGGATGAAATGAAAAGATATTACAAGCATCTTTCAAAAAACCAGAATATTGATTTGCACATAGACAAGAATTATTATATCTATAATGATATAATTCCTTTGAATTCCGATGAAAAGAAACGGCTCGATGAATCTTACAAAGCTTATATAATGGGACTTATATTCGGACTATTTGACATAGTCAGCGACGTGCAGAAAGATTCAGGTGAAAGAATTGCAGTTTATAAATACACGAGGCAGGAAGGGATTACTGTCACGCGGACTGAGCAGCTTGGAATTGAATCAAGGCTGATTAACCGCTTATTCGAAGAGCACGGAAGGGATTCACTGCGGTATGAAATTATTCAGAAAGCGGAGAAGATACAGAACGAACTTATTGCAAAAAATAAACTGGCGGAATTACTTGTAATATTCGAATATTATTATGAAAACATTTTCAAGCTTGAAGAATTTGAAATATCGGGCGAGGCAAAAAAGAAGAAAGAGACTTACCAGTATTTAATTGTCAGGAATTTTGCAAAAGACATCGAGAATAAAATCCCTTCAGGCGAAAAAGATAATTTCATTAAGAAAGTAAAAGCCCTGAAAAAGGATATGGATTCTTTTTCGGCGCTGTGCGGTGACGGGCAGAAGAGAGTCTTAAAAGCAGATATATTAACTACAGGTGAGAAATCAAAATCATCAAATGATGCGGGTGAACTTTCACCGGAAAAAATAAGTTTAGAAAAATTGAAAGAGCTAAAGAATGCTCTGGAATTAGGATTAATAACAGAAGAAGAATACAAAAAAGCAAAAGAAAAATTTTTGAATTAAAAATATTATGCCGACATACGAATACAAATGCGAAAACTGCAATTACGAGTTTGAAGCGCTACAGTCGATGAAAGACGAGCCATTGAAAAAATGTCCGAACTGCGGAAAAAACAAATTAAAAAAATTGATAAGCGGGGGGGCAGGTTTTATTTTTAAAGGAAGCGGATTTTATCAAACAGATTATAAGAACAAGTCTTCAAAAACATTTAAATCAAAATCATCAAAAAAATCGGGTAATTCGGGAACAAAAGTAATTGATACAACAGGTAGCGGGAGCGACACAAAACCGAAAAGCACAGATAAGAAATAGCTGTTTTAATAATTATTTAGAGCTATCGTCTTTTTTCATATTTACCAGATACCTGTCTAAAGTAAAATTTTCTCCTAGATAGAGTTTTTTCACCATATCATCATTTGCGAGGTCGGCAGCTTTGCCTGCACGGAAAATTTTTCCTTCAATCAGAATGTACGCCCTATCCACTATAGATAAAGTTTCGTGCACATTATGGTCGGTAATAAGCACACCAATTCCCCTGTCTTTAAGTTTAGCGACAATTTTCATAATATCTTCCGATGCAATCGGGTCGATTCCTGCGAAGGGCTCATCGAGTAAAATAAATTTCGGGTCTGATGCAAGCGCGCGCGCAATTTCGGTTCTTCTTCTTTCCCCTCCTGAGAGCATATATCCTTTTGAATCATCGATTTTATCAATATTAAAATCCTTTAATAATTTATCGCATCTTGTTTCTATATCGGCATTATCCAATTTCATAAACTGCAGAACGGAAGTAATATTCTGGCGAACTGTCATTTTTCTGAATATTGATGCTTCCTGAGGAAGGTAGCCTATACCGGCTTTTGCTCTTTTATACATCGGGTATTTCGAAATATTATCACCGTCCAGTTCTATTTCCCCTGACTTAGGTTTCACCATACCGCAAATCATATAGAAGGTCGTTGTCTTTCCCGCACCGTTTGGTCCGAGCAGGCCGACAATTTCTCCCTGCTTCACATTTAAGGAAACATCATTTACGACTACTCTTTTTTTATATTCTTTAAAAAGATTAAAAGCTTTTAGTTCACTCATATTATTTGATTAATCATTCCTTAAAATATTCACCATATCTTCAACAGCTTTTTGAAGACCTGTATACACTGCTCTCGATATAATAGAATGGCCGATACTTACTTCTCTGATTTCTTTCATATTTAAAAATGGAAAGATATTATAATAATTCAGGCCGTGACCTGCAGTAACAATCAGTCCCATTTCGGTAGCCATTTGTGCCAGGCTGGCTATTTTGCTGAGTTCGATTATCTGATCTTTCTCTACAAAAGTGTTCGAATATTTTCCTGTATGGATTTCAATTATATCGGCACCTACTTCCAAAGCTTTATCGATATTATCCGGGTCAGGGTCGAGGAAAAGACTGACAAGAATATTTTTTGAATGAAGAATTTCAATTGCTTTTTCAAGCTTGCTTTTAGTTGCAGTAATATTGAGTCCGCCTTCGGTAGTAAGCTCGTTCCTGCCTTCAGGTACGAGTGTTACGAGGTCAGGAATTACATCACAGGCAATCTTTACCATCTCATCGGTAGCAGCCATTTCGAGGTCAAATTTTGTTTTAACGACTTCTCTAAGTAATTTCACGTCCCTGTCGTTAATATGCCTCCTATCCTCTCTTAAATGGCATACAATGCCCTCTGCACCGGCCAATTCGCAAATTCCGGCTGCTATTACGGGATCAGGTTCTATTTCCCCTCTTGCTTCACGCAGAGTAGCTACGTGGTCTATATTGACTGATAGCTTCATAATATTATTATTTAATATTACTAAAATATTTGATAAAACTTTGTTGCAAATCTGATAACAGATATCGAATCAATAGATATCATAACCAGAGAATGTAAAATCCAGCAGTACAAAAACGAATTACTTCGAAGTGCCTGAATACCGAGAATCAGACCTGCTATAATTGATGCAAATAATTCTATTTCCGGTTTTCCCCTGTGCAAAATGAAAAATGGAATCATTTGGGCAAACACGGCATAATAGCCCAGTTTAGGTTTTAAACCGAATAACATATATCCTCTCCAAAAAAACTCCCAGCCGAGCAGGTATATCAATACGCACAGTTCATAAATAACAAAAAGGACTAAATTTGTTCTGAGTTCCGAACCTCCAAGAGGATAAGTATTTGCAAAACTTTCGGATGAGGATGCTATCCAGACTATAGGCAGCATTACGAGAAAAAATGCCAAAACAGTTGTATAGCCGAATTTTTTATCACCTAATCTGAATCCATAATCTGACAGCTTACCTTTTAGAACCACTTTAACGGAAAAAACTGACAATAAAAACATAATCAAACCATCAGCCAAAAGCCAGTATATCCTTGACATAGTCCTGTCCCTGCCGATGTGGTCATAATAAAACATAGGGGTCGCATATACCATTGAAATAAAAGTAATCAGCGCAACAGAAATAAAAATATAGCTCGTTTTAAAATCAAGAGTTTTAATTTCTGCAACCAATTTCCTGTATTCATTCGACAAATAATCAATCATTTATTATCACTGTTTTTCTTCTTAATAATATACTGAAATTTCTGTGGTTCATACTTTACGACAGATACATCAACTGGTAAAACAATTTTTGGTGATACGAAGCCCAGGCTATCGCTGTCAATTTGCTTGTATTCTATTCCTGCATATATTTCATCAGGATTTATTTTTGCAAGCTGGTCAACTCCTCCGCGCAGATAAAGTTTTAATTTTGGCGGTACAAGTAATACTTCTTTATCCTGCGGGACATTACTTACAAGTACATTTAAATCCTCAAAATTTTTCTCTGCCGAAAGTTCAATATTATAGGAAACTGTAACTGTTTTCGGTTCAATCTTTATTATATTATTCAGAGTATCTATAATTTTAAGGGTTTTTGTGAAACCGCTGTTTATATTATTTATGTTCATCATTTCGGTAGGAAGAAACTTTATTTTCCCAATAATTGACATTGCACCGCTAAGTTTAACCGAGTCAGGAGTAATTTTCGGAGTACCGATTACCAAATATCCGTCTTTGGGGAATACGTTAACCATATTTTTCACCTTAACCATTTTTGATACTATGTTATCAAAATTAATTTCAATCCAATCAGGATTTACGTTTAATACTACAACATTGGATGACTGGCTCAAAAGTTCATTTGTTGCCTGAGCAATATTAATCTTTGTATCTTTTTTAAAATTAGTTAAATCGATATTCAATGATAAGTTTTTAGAAAGAATCAGTCCCATCAAATCCCATCCTTTACCTTTTACGGAGACTTCGGCGGTACTCGGTAAATCATTTGCAAGTGCCTGAGTTTTCGATAGTTTTATATCCAAAGGAATTGGGATGGATATATTATAAACCAGATTTAAATTAATATATAACCATAAAAAAACAGCAAATAAAAAAGA
>PMIW01000159.1 GCA_003158365.1 Ignavibacteriota bacterium
CTGTAAGCAATATTTCTTATGAGCCATTTTGCAAGAATAATATTATCTGCGCATTCATCCACAGGGGTAGCAAGAAGCTCTATTTCAATTTGCTCGCCTGTTTTACCGTCGAGTTCCTTCTGGTCTGTATGAATACTATCTATATATCCGACTTCATTATGCGCATACTTTACCGCTCCGACAATCTGTGTCAGTGTTTTCAGCATTTCTGCGGCAACTTTTCCTGTCTTTGAAAAAGGTGCGGAAATATGATATGCATTCTGGCGTTGCGGCAAGTACATTTTAACATCGTTCTGGTAAAAAAGATAAAATTCAAGTTCGCCGAGTGCGTGCAAATCGTGTCCTGTGTTTTTCTTCAGAAGTTTCTGTGCATTTCCGAGAATATTATCGGGTGCATAGGGCACGGGCTCGCCATTGCCGTTTATATACCTGCATACAAAATCGAGACTGCCTGTATAAAACGGGTTCAGAAATGCCGATTTAAAAACGGGTACNNGGGATTTTCAGCTCTTTCATCTTGCCGTCTAAAGCAGTATAGTGAAATGTAATTCTCTCTATTTGTTTTTCTTCTATTACCCTCAGCAGGTCTTCGCGGTTAAAATCTTCTTTTGGCTTATCGAGCAAAAGACACAGCGGGTTTGATAGTACGTAATTATCCATAACAATTTATCTTTTTATCAAGGAATACAAAATTAATTCTAATAAAGTTGATTTTCTATGGGAAATGTTATCCGTTTTATTTTTAATATTGAAGTAAAGACAGGCTTGAGTTACAATACCCCTCATCCCCCCTTTTTGCAAGGGGGGATTAAGCGGGGTTAAAACTTACACTTCGTAATACAAATGGAATTCGTACGGGTGTGGACGAAGCTGAACTTCTTTGATTTCCTTTTCGACTTTGTATTCTATCCAGGTATTAATAATATCATCTGTAAATACTCCGCCTTTTTTCAGAAATTCATTATCTTCACCGAGTTTTTCAAGCGCATCGTCTAAATCTGTCGGTGCCTGTTTTATTTTTTTATGTTCTTCTTCGCTTAAATGATAAATATCCTTATCGAGCGGTTCACCCGGGTCAATTTTATTTAACACTCCGTCGAGTCCTGCAAGCAGAATCGCAGAGAATGCAAGATACGGATTCGCCGTGCCGTCGGGACATCTGAACTCTACTCTTTTTGTCTTTGGATTACTTGAATACATCGGAATCCTGATTGCCGCGCTTCTGTTCCTCATCGAATAGACAAGATTAATAGGAGCTTCATATCCCGGTACAAGACGTTTATACGAATTCGTAGTCGGATTCGTGAAAGCAAGAAGTGCAGGTGCGTGCCTTAATAGTCCGCCGATAAAGTAAAGAGCCATATCGCTNNCCGCTTCCGTTATCACCGAAAATCGGTTTCGGCATAAACGTTGCCGTTTTGCCGACTTCACGTGCAGTATTTTTTATAATGTATTTGAACATCTGCAGATTATCACAGCACTGAAGAAGCGGAGTATATTTTATATCAATTTCGGATTGTCCTGCTGTTGCAACTTCGTGATGCTGTGTTTCGACTTCTATCCCGGCATTAAGCAAATATTCAACCATTAAATTCCTGATATCATTCGTGGAATCTGCAGGCGGTACAGGAAAGTAACCTTCTTTAACCCTGATTTTATGTCCGAGGTTCACTTCACGCTCACTGCCTGAATTCCAGAAACCTTCGTGAGAATCTATGCGGTACCAGCTTGAGTATTCGTTTATGTTATATGCGACGTGGTCAAGAATAAAAAATTCAGCTTCGGGCCCGAAATATGCAGTATCAGCTAGGCCTGTAGAAAGAAGATATTCGTGCGCGCGTTTTGCAATCCTGCGCGGGTCGCGGTTATAAGGTTCTTTTGTAATCGGGTCAACTATATCGCAAATAAAATTCAGAGTTTTCATTTTTATAAACGGGTCAACAATTGCCGTCGAAGGGTCAGGCATAACAAGCATGTCTGATTCATTAATAGCTCTCCATCCGCGTATCGAGGAACCGTCAAAACCTACTCCTTCATAAAAACATTCTTCACCCAGAGTTCCTACGGGAACCGAAAAATGCTGCCACTGTCCCGGCAAATCTGTAAACCTGAAGTCAATCATTTTTATTTCTTTTTCTTTAATCAGCTTAAAAATATCGTGTATTTGTTTAAGCTTTTCTTTTTGTTCTTCCAGTATGGTCTTTTCCATTTTAATGTTTATTTAATTAAAAAATACTTTTTTGTGCAGCCTGAAAACTTTGAGAAAAAACAAGTGTAAAGTATTGTGTAAATAATGATATAAAATACAAAATAATTAATTTATTTTATAGGCATTGATATTTTATGACAAATATCAGTTTTTTTAGTAACACGGGTCATACAAATTAATTCTAAAAAGAGCTATTTTGTTGCAAAAGAATTACTAACTTAAAGTTTTTAAAAAATTGAACTGTCTAACCTGTAAAAACCGAAATTGTTTTATACAAAACAATTTTTCTCCCAAACAAATTTCAAAAATAAATAAGCTCAAAAAAATCGGTACATATAAAAAGGGTGAATTTATTTATAAAAAAGGAAGCACGCCGAAGAGTGTTTATATTTTACTCGACGGCTGTCTTGAAATTATAAAGAAAGATGAGAACGGCGGAAAGAAGGATTTCTATTTCATAGAGCCCGGGGAAATGTTCGGGTACCGCTCAATATTAAGCGAGGAGATTCACAATACCTCGGCGAAGGTTTACCAGAATTCAAAAGTCTGCATGCTGGACAGGGAAGATTTTTTTGAGCTTTTCATAAGTAATAAAGGGATGGCTGAAAAATTCATGAAATTTTTATCCGACCAGTTAAAAATCAGGCAAAAGAGACTCGACAAAAAAATAAAAATTTAATCAATATTTTAATTAAAATAATCAATCATAATTATGCAAAGAAAAAAAGTAACAATTGACGGAAACGAAGCTGCTGCGTATGTTGCGCACCAGACGAATGAAGTGATTGCAATCTACCCGATTACACCATCTTCACCGATGGGTGAATTATCGGATGCTTGGTCTTCCGTAAACAGAAAAAATATCTGGGGTACAATTCCGGTTGTAGCTGAAATGCAGAGCGAAGGCGGCGCCGCAGGCGCAGTGCACGGAGCATTGCAGAGCGGTTCGCTTACAACCACATTCACGGCATCGCAGGGACTTCTTCTTATGATTCCCAATATGTATAAAATCGCAGGCGAACTTACACCGACAGTATTTCACGTGACTGCACGTTCACTTTCTGCACAGGCGCTTTCGATTTTCGGAGACCATAGTGACGTAATGTCGACAAGACAGACAGGTTTTGCGCTTTTATGCTCGAACTCTGTTCAGGAAGTAATGGACTTTGCACTGATTGCGCAGAGAGCGACACTTGAAGCGAGAATTCCTTTTTTGCATTTCTTCGACGGATTCAGAACATCGCACGAAGTAATGAAAATAGAACAGCTTACATCAGAAGATATAAAAGCAATGATAGACGACAAAAAAGTAAAAGAACATCGCAAGCGCGCAATGTCGCCGGATAATCCGTTTATCAGAGGCACTGCTCAGAATCCCGATGTTTATTTCCAGGGAAGGGAAACAGTAAACAAATTTTATATAGATTGCCCGGGAATAGTTCAGAGTGCAATGGATAAATTTGCTAAAATTGCCGGAAGACAATATCACTTATTCGATTACTTCGGAGCTAAAGATGCAGAAAGAATTATTATAATAATGGGTTCGGGTGCAGAAGCAGCGGAAGAGACAGTTGAATATTTAACAGGCAAAGGCGAAAAAATCGGAATAGTAAAAGTGAGATTGTTCAGACCGTTCTCCGTAAAAGATTTCATCGGTGCAATTCCGAAAACTGTAAAAGACATTGCCGTACTCGACAGGACAAAAGAGCCGGGAAGTGTCGGAGAGCCGTTATACCAGGACGTTATCACGGCACTGAACGAAGAAATGTCCGGAAGCAAACCGCCGTTTGCAAAAATGCCTAAAATAATCGGCGGCAGATACGGATTATCTTCGAAAGAATTTACACCGACAATGATTAAATCGGTTTTCGATGAACTGAAAAAAGATTCTCCGAAGAATCATTTTACCGTCGGAATAAAGGATGATGTAACAATGACAAGTCTCGATTACGATTTGAATTTTGATATAGTAAGTGAAGGACAGGTGAGTGCGTTATTCTACGGGCTTGGTGCAGACGGAACGGTCGGCGCAAATAAAAATTCGATTAAGATTATCGGCGAAGAAACTGAAAATTATGCACAGGGGTATTTCGTTTACGATTCGAAAAAATCAGGTACATCGACAGTATCGCATTTAAGATTCGGAAAGAAGCCTATTAAATCGACATACCTTGTTACCAAGGCTGATTTTATCGGATGCCACTTTTTCGGCTTGCTTGAAAAATTCGATATACTGAAAAATATAAAAGCCGGCGGTACATTTCTTTTAAACACGCCTTTCTCGAAAGAAGAAACGCTGACAAAGATTCCGAGAATAGTTATTGAACAGATTAAAGAAAAGAAACTTAATTTCTATATTATAGACGGATATGCAGTTGCAAAGAATACCGGAATGGGTTCAAGGGTGAATACAATTATGCAGACCTGTTTCTTCGCAATCTCGGGTGTGCTTCCGAAAGATGAAGCGATAACAAAAATCAAAGAATCAATCAAGAAGACATACGGCGCAAAGGGTGATGAAATCGTAAAGATGAATTATGAAGCAGTCGATAAGACACTCGAAAATCTTTTCAAGATTGAGCTTTCAGAACTGAAACCTACTAAAGTAGAAATTCCATCGATAGTATCCGATAAAGCACCTGATTACGTCAGGAATACTTTGGCAACAATAATGGAAGGACGCGGAGATGAGGTACCTGTAAGCCAGATGCCGATTGACGGAACATTCCCGTCCGCTACTACTCAATGGGAAAAAAGAAACATTGCACTTGAAATTCCTGTATGGGATTCCGAATGGTGCATTCAATGCGGAAAGTGCGCAATGATTTGTCCGCACGCATCAATCAGGATAAAAGCATATGATGAAAAATTATTGAAAGATGCTCCTGCAACTTTCAGGCATATGCCTGCAAAGGGAAAAGAGTTCGAACCGGGAATGGCATATACAATTCAGGTAGCAGCAGAAGACTGCACCGGATGCGGATTATGCGTTGAAATTTGTCCTGCAAAGAATAAAAAAGAAACAAAGCTTAAAGCACTTAATCTGGCAGAACAAATTCCGCTTCGCATGCAGGAAAGAGAGAATTTCGAATTCTTCTTAAACCTTCCTGAATTCAACAGGCAGAAAGTAAACGTTACGACGGTAAAAGGAAGCCAGTTCCTTCAGCCGCTCTTTGAATTCTCCGGAGCCTGCACGGGCTGCGGTGAAACGCCATACGTGAAACTTGCATCGCAGCTGTTCGGCGACAGGGCTATCATCGCCAATGCAACAGGATGTTCTTCGATTTACGGCGGTAACCTGCCGACTACTCCATGGGCAAAAAATAAAGAAGGAAAAGGTCCGGCGTGGAATAATTCCCTGTTCGAAGATAATGCGGAATTCGGAATGGGTATGAGACTATCGATAGATAAACATAATGAATATGCAAAAGAACTTTTAACAAGACTGAAAGATAAAGTCGGAGAAGAACTTGCAATTGGTATACTAAATGCAAAACAGAAAGATGAAACAGGAATTTTTGAGCAGAGAAATCGCGTAGAAAAACTGAAAGGAATTCTGAAAAATATTAAATCCGATGAAGCAGAAGATTTATTAAGCCTTGCAGATTACCTCGTTAAAAAATCAGTATGGATTATGGGCGG
>PMIW01000120.1:0-33886 GCA_003158365.1 Ignavibacteriota bacterium
CTGGAATCCAGACGAAACACAAGGTCTTTTATTTTTGATATTTTAAATCCTTGTTACAATGCTCCGGAGGCTGTGTGAAAACAATAAATTTAAAAATAGTAATATCGATTTCGTTCCCAAAGTGGACTTTGGGAACGAGAGCGAAATTGTCATTCCCGAATGATCTTATCGGGAATCCCCTCAATTATTACTTTAAAACGAAATAATATTTTTTTCCCTCTTTCCCAATCCCTGATTGGGAAAGAAATAAACTCTTAAAAATTACATAAATCTATTTTGCCTGACCGTTTAAAAATATCAATCAAAGGTGCTGTACAGGGAGTCGGCTTCCGACCCTTTATATTCAAGCTGGCAAAAACTCTCGATATAAAAGGTTATGTGCTGAATTCTCCTCAGGGTGTTACGATTGAAGCCGAAGGAAATAAAGATATTCTCGAAGAATTCATTTTAAGAATTAATAATGATAAACCACCTATATCACTTATTCAAAATATTTCAATTGAAAAATTTGAATCGACCGGTTATAAAGATTTCATAATAAAAAAAAGTGAAACTAACGGCATCCCGAATGCCATCGTGCTTCCTGATATAGCAACCTGTAAAGACTGCCTTACCGATATTTTTGATATAAAGAACAGAAGATATTTATATCCGTTTACAAATTGTACGAACTGCGGACCGCGTTATTCAATCATCGAGTCATTGCCTTATGACAGGGCAAGAACAACTATGAAAATTTTCGAAATGTGTGAAGATTGCGGTTTTGAATACCGTAATCCTGAAGACAGGAGATTCCACACACAGCCGAACGCTTGCCCTGAATGCGGACCGCACGTAGAATTGTGGGATGCAAATGGAAAAATATTGACTACACATCTGGAAGCAATTTTGGAAACTGTATATAATATTATAAAAGGAAAAATTATTGCAATAAAAGGTCTCGGCGGATTTCATCTCGTTGTCGACGCAGGAAATGATGAGGCAATTCAAAGATTAAGAAAAGCAAAAAACCGCGAGGAAAAACCTCTTGCATTAATGTATCCTGATTTAAAAACAATCAAAAGAGATTGCGAATTATCAAACGAGGAACAGATTTTATTAACATCTGCTCAGTCTCCGATAGTAATTTTAAAAAAATTATCCGGTTGTAAAATTTCCGAATCAGTTGCACCGGGAAATCCAAATCTTGGTGTAATGCTTCCGTATACTCCTTTGCATCATATTTTACTGCACTATCTTCAAATTCCAATAGTCGCTACAAGCGGCAATCTATCCGAGGAACCAATGTGTATAGATGAATATGATGCATTACTGCGTCTGAAAAATATTGCGAAATATTTTTTAGTACACAACAGACCTATTTACAGGCACGTTGATGATTCTATCGCAAGAATTATATTGAATGAAAAAGTAATTTTAAGAAGAGCAAGAGGTTATGCTCCATTTCCTGTTATCATAAATAATAAAAGTAAAAAAACAATAATGTCGGTCGGCGGACATTTGAAAAATACAATTGCAGTCTCAAAAGGAAATGGGGTATTTGTGAGTCAGCATATCGGCGACCTTGAAACGAAAGAATCTTACAACAGTTTTTGCAATACAATAAATAAATTCAAAGAGATTTATAAAATCGAAAATGAAATTGTTGTACACGATTCACACCCTGAATATATTTCAACCAAATATGCAAAAGAAAATTTCCCCTCTGCAGAAAATGTCCAGCATCACGTTGCTCATATTTTATCCGTCATCGCAGAGAATTCTCTTTCGGGTAATCTGCTTGGCATTGCCTGGGATGGTGCAGGATTCGGAGATGATAAAACTATCTGGGGCGGAGAGTTTTTCCGTTTTAAACCCGAAGGATACGAACGTATCGCACATCTGAAAAATTTCAGACTTGTCGGAGGAGAAAGTTCTTTCAAAGATATTTATAAATGTGCGTTCGGTGTGCTTTATGAAATTTATGGAAAAGAAATTTTGAATTCCGGATTTTATAATTCAGAAAACGAAATTTCCAAAACCGATGCTGATATTTATTTAAAGATGCTTAACAAAAATATTAATTCTCCGGAATGCTCGAGTGCGGGAAGATTGTTCGATGCCGTTGCCTCTATTTTGAACATCCGGCAGAAAGTGAATTTCGAAGGTCAGGCGGCAATGGAACTCGAATTTCTTATTAACGGTGTTGTTACTGATGAAAGTTACAACTTCGAAATCAATAAAAACGAAAACGGGACATTTATTATAAATTGGATTCCTATTATACAGAATATAATAAATGATAAAAAAAATAAATTATCTTTAAATTTAATTTCCGCTAAATTTCATAATACATTAATCAATACTATTGTAGAAATTGCAAAACTCGTAAATGAAAAAATAATTGCATTAAGCGGAGGATGTTTTCAAAATAAATATTTGCTTGAAAATTCAATAAAAGCTTTACAGAAAGAAGGATTTAATGTATATTGGAATAAGGAAGTTCCCGCAAACGACGGCGGAATCTCCTTAGGACAAATAGCTTATTTTTCATACTTTGAAAATAAATAAAACGCTTTTACATTAACATTTAACATTTAACATTTAAAACTTGGAAAAATGTGTTTAGCTGTCCCCGGTAAAATAATCGAAATAACTGAAGTTGATGAATTCTCAAAATCAGCTAAAGTTAGTTTCGGAGGTGCAATAAAAACAATCGATACATCTTTTGTCCCTGAAGCAAAAGTTGGAGATTACATAATTGCTCACGTCGGATTCGCATTATCTGTAATAGATGAAGATGAAGCGAAAAAAACTCTTGAATATCTCGATGAAATGTTCGGTCTGGATTCAACGGAGGAAAATCCGAATTGAAATACATCGATGAATATAGAGATTCCTCGAAAGCAAAAAATTACTTCGATGCTATTCATAAAATAGTAAAAAGGAATTGGAGCATAATGGAAATTTGCGGAGGACAGACTCATTCGATTGTTAAATACGGCATAGATGAACTGCTTCCAAAAAACATTACCCTTATTCACGGTCCGGGTTGCCCTGTCTGCGTTACGCCTGTTGAGAAAATCGATAAAGCAATTGAAATAGCTTCGGCGCCGGAAGTAATATTTTGTTCGTTTGGTGATATGCTTAGAGTTCCGGGTACGCATTCCGATTTATTAAAAGTGAAAGCAAACGGCAATGATGTTAGAATTGTATATTCACCCGTCGATTCAGTAAATATTGCAAAACAAAATCCCGATAAACAAATTGTTTTCTTTGCAGTTGGTTTCGAAACCACTGCTCCGGCAAATGCACAGGCGGTTTATCTTGCGTATAAAGAAAACATAAATAATTTTTCCGTTCTTGTTTCTCACGTTCTTGTTCCGCCTGCAATAAAAACAATACTCGATGCAAAAGATAATCGCGTGCAGGGACTTCTCGCTGCCGGACACGTTTGTGCTGTAATGGGATATAAAGAATATGAATCTATCGCCCGGAATTATCATCTTCCTATAATAGTAACGGGTTTTGAGCCTCTCGATATTCTACAGGGAATTTATATGTGCATCAACCAACTTGAAAACGTAACTTGCAATGTTGAAAATCAATATTCACGTGTTGTTTCAAGAGAAGGGAATCCGAATGCACAAAAAATTATGAACGAAGTATTCGAAACGTCAGATACAAAATGGAGGGGAATCGGAAATATAAAACAAAGCGGACTGAAATTAAAAGATAAATATAAAAAGTTTGATGCAGAATTAATATTTGGAGTCATCGATTATACAGTTGAAGAATCAACAGAATGCATAAGCGGAATAATACTTCAGGGAATAAAGAAGCCTATGGATTGTCCGGCATTCGGAACTATATGCACGCCCGAACATCCGCTCGGTGCAACAATGGTTTCATCCGAAGGCGCCTGCTCCGCATATTATTTGTACAAAGAAAAAAATTAAAGTACCAATTTTGTCATTCCCGCGAATGCGGGAATCCAGTAGTAACATAAGTTTTTGATTAACACTTTATTTATCATGACTGACAAAAAAAACATTACCGACAACCTTTCTTGCCCTCTCCCCATCAGCGATTACGATGTAATCACTATGGCTCACGGCGGTGGCGGAAAAATTATGAACAACCTAATCGAAAAAATGTTTATGCATTATCTTTCAAATACTATGATTAACGAAAAGCACGACGGGGCTGTGTTTACGGCGGAAGGGCACAAATTTGCATTCACTACAGATTCTTATGTCGTAAACCCTGTTTTCTTTCCCGGCGGGAATATAGGCGAGCTCGCGGTTTACGGAACGGTTAATGATTTATCCATGTGCGGTGCAAAGCCGATTTACCTAAGCCTTGGATTAATTCTCGAAGAAGGATTTTTAATTAAAGATCTTGAAAAAATTATTATCTCTATAAAAAATGCCTGTGAAAAATCAGGCGTAAAAATAATTACAGGTGATACAAAGGTAGTTGATAAAGGCAAGGGCGATGGGATATTTATCAATACCGCAGGTATCGGGATTGTGAGAGATGATATTAATATATCTCCATCGCAGGTAAAAGAGGGTGATGTGATTCTTCTCAGCGGTGATATCGGCAGGCACGGTATTGCTATAATGACAACGAGGGAAAACCTTGATTTTGAAAGCGGTATTAAAAGCGATTGCGCGCCGTTGAATGATATCGTGCAAAAACTAATCGATGAAAAAATTAAGATTCACTGCCTGCGTGATTTAACCCGCGGTGGACTTGGCAGTGCATTAAATGAGATTGCTTCGCAAGCTAAAATAGAAATTGATGTCGAGGAAAAATCGATTAACGTAATCGAAGAAGTACGCGGAGTATGCGAAATTCTCGGCTTCGACCCGATTTATGTTGCAAATGAAGGTAGGTTCATTGCATTCGTAAAAAAAGATGACGCAGAGAAAGCATTGAAAATATTAAAGTCTGAAGAAAACGGTGAGTTCGCTTCCATAATCGGAGAGGTAAAAAGTAAAAACAAAAACGGAATAGTTATTTTAAAAAGTCTGATGGGTGCCGGCAGAATCCTTGATATGCTAAGCGGTGAGCAGCTGCCGAGGATATGCTGAGAGAAAGTTAAATCCTAATTTTATTTCAATAGCTACGAGTTTCTCGCCTGAATCGGGAAGGTAGCTCGTGGTAAGAATCACCCCTCATCCGGGCTTTAGCCCCTAGAATAATCCGGTAAAATATTAAACATTCAAAATTATTTCCCCTTGACTTTTGCTCTTATATACCATATATTAATATGGGAATAGTTCTTTCAAATATTTCGCTTGTACAACTCATAGAGTCCCGTAAATTTCTGTAACGCCGAAAAATGTTCTGTAACAAACGTTACAATGTAACATACATATATTTAAGAGAGTTACAGCAATTCTGTAACATTGTAACATTGTAACANNTCAATTACTTACGCAAAAAAATAAAATTCGGCGTTACCACATTGGGTGTAATAAATTTTATTAAAAACGATTGGAATTTGACCATATTTATATTTGTTACGATTAGAAAAACCTATGAGAATTTTTTTTTAAATAGAAAGGAGTAATTAAAAATGGCAAAAATGAATCCGGTAGTACACTTTGAAATGCCGTATGAAAACGGCGAGCGAGTTGTAAAATTTTATGCGAATGCATTCGGATGGCAGATGCAAAAACTTGGCGCGGATATGGGTGAATACGTTCTTGCGGGAACGACGGATACAGATGATAAAAGAATGGTAAAAACCCCGGGCACGATTAATGGCGGGTTCTTTCCGAAGAATGGTAATTCACCAACGAATCCATCCGTTGTAATTTCTGTGGATGATATTAATTCGGCGATGAAAAATGTATCGGCATCCGGCGGAAAAGTAAATGGAGAGCCGACGGATATCCC
Organism: Ignavibacteriota bacterium; assembly: GCA_003158365.1. GTDB lineage: Bacteria > Bacteroidota > Ignavibacteria > Tepidaquicellales > Tepidaquicellaceae > FEN-1279. The sequence continues at coordinate 5,890 of PMIW01000120.1, forward strand.
CGGTATCGGCAGGTATGTTTCTTTCACGGATACGGAAGGCAACCGCGTTGGTATTTTGCAGCCCGTTAATATGTAATAGCGAATAGAAAGCATCTGAACTGAGAGCAATTTCGGGTTTTGTTAAAATTGAATTACTGTGGAAAGTACACCGAGTATAATTAATATTGAACCTGCAATTGCTCTTGAATGATGCTCGAAGAAATGTAATCTCTTGTTTATCATGTCGAGACCTTTCTTTCCGAGGATTACGCAGGATATCATTACCGATATTGTTATAAAAAAATAAATTACGGATAAAATTGTAATTCCTGTCCATCCGAATTTTCCCGCTGTAAAATAAAAAGCTTCTATTTCTATGCAGGGAGAAAAAATCATCATGGTTCCTATTGCAGAGATTATTGCTTTCCTGGATTTTTTCGAAATTGTTTTTAATTCTTCTTCGCTCAGATGATGATGGGTTGTGTGGTCGTGGTGATGATGTGAATTGTGTTCGTGTTCATCATCCTGATGATGGTGATGCTCCGGGCGGATGAAGTTTTTTATTATAAAAAATATTCCGAGTCCGATTAAAACAGCCGGTGCGAGAAAGTTTTCGAGTGACTGGAATGTATTCATTAACTTGTACCCGATGATACCTATTATGATGCCGATAATTATTGTGCTGAAGGTATGCATAAGCCCTATCAGTATGGTTATCCACGCGGTTTCTTTTGCAGACCAGTTTTCGGATTTACTGGCAAGTGCAAGCGGCAGCCAGTGATGCGGAATAAGTGCGTGGGATATACTTAATAGTGAACTGCCAATGATTATCTGAAACATAAAAAAATGATTTTAGATGTTCAATAACTATCAGTTCAAAATAACATATTGCGATGAAAAAAGAAAAAGCAAATTCCATGCTTCATAGTAACTATCAAATTCCATCCTGAGTATTAAATGCTTACTTTATTTAGAAATTGCCTGTTATAGATTTCCTTTGTATATTACCATAATTAATCAGAAGACATGCTTGGACTTATTCCATCATATACTTATGATTTTGAGCAACTCTGGTCTTTATTAATAAACAGAAATAAATGGTTAATTAAGTTACGCTATCTTGTATCCCTCACTCTTGCACTGTTTACCATTTTGTCTGCTTATATCTTTAAATTAGAATTCAGCAAAGAGCAATTTAATGCTCTTATCTTTTTATCGGTTCTGATATTACTTTATAATATATTACTGGGTTATTTAATAAATACGAGTTTAGTAAAAAATGACATCGAACGGTTTAATCCCATGCATATATCTCTTCTTCAGATACTTGCCGACCAGGTTTCTCTTGCGGTAGTTGTATATTATACAGGCGGAATAGAAAGCCCGTTTTATGTATTCTTTATTTTCCAGATGATAATCGGAAGCCTGATACTATCGGGTTTTGTAATTTACACTATTGCTGGAGTCACCGTAATTTGCTTTTTTCTTGCATCGCTTCTTGAATATTTCTCGGTTGTCAGGCATCATAAGTTCGGAATATTATTAAAACTGCCGATATACAATGAACTGGATTACGTTCTATTGTTTGCTACTTCGTTCGGAATTACAATGGTTGTGACGGTTTTCATTGCAAATTCTATAGCACATTCGCAATACAGGCGGGGGCAGGAATTGAATGCTGCATTCGAGAAACTGAAACAGGCGGAGACAATAAAGCAAAAATATACAATTGGGATTGTTCACGAGATAAAATCACCTCTTTCATCTGTGCAGTCTTACCACGACATAATACTGGAAGGATATACAGGTCCAATAAACCCTCAGGCAAGAGAAAAACTTATACGTGCAAGGGCAAGAACAGAAGAGGCGATTCACATTATTAATGATGTGTTGAGCATTTCGAAATTAAAACTGCAGACTGAAATAAAAAAAGAAGACGTTGATTTAAACGAGCTGCTTCATAAGATAATTTCCAAGAAAAAAGTGCAGGCAGAATATCTGAGGATCGGGATAAATTATTATGATATGAGTACGAACTTGGGTATTATCAAAGGTGATACAATTCTTCTGGAACTTGCGTTCTCTAATTTAGTGGGCAATTCTATAAAATATACAAATCCGGGCGGGATGATAGAAATAGTGGTTGAAGATGGAAAAAACGAAAATGAAATTGAAGTCGAAGTGTGTGATAACGGGATAGGCATTCCCGAGAAAGACCGTGAAAAAATATTCAAAGAATTTTTCAGGGCTTCCAATGTAAAACACAAAAGTTATGAAGGCACCGGGCTCGGACTTTCGGTAGTGAAGCAAATAGTCGAGCAGCACGGAGGAAAAATTAGTTTTCAAAGTCCTTCAAGAATGGCGAATGAAGACGGTGCGGGCACATGTTTCCGGGTATCTTTAATTAAAGTTTAATAAAGAATAAGAAATATTTTTAGAAAACATTTTCAGATAAAAATATCAGTTATGAAAAAGGTCAGCTCAAGAAGTATACATTATTTTTTAATAAAATATTTTTCAATTTCGATTTTAATACCTACCATAATACTGAGTATAATAGGCACAAAAATAATTTACAACCAGGTTATTAACAGGGCAGAGATGAAGACGATTTCGGATTTGAACTCCGCAAAAGAAATTTACAACAATAAAGTTGCTTCCATAGAAGTGATAACAAGGCTGACAACATTAAGAGGTTTTATTATCTCCTCTCTTGCGGAAAACCGTGCTGATACACTTCAAAAAGAATTACTGCAGACTTTGAATGCCGAAAAACTGGACATTTTTACTTTGGTTAACAGTAAAGGGATTGTAGTATGCAGAGGAAGAAATCCGCTTACCAGAGGTGATACACTGTTGAATGACAGGTTTGTGCAGAAAGTTCTGCAAACAAAAGAATCTTTTTCGGGAACGGATGTAATGAACCGTCAGGAATTAGAAAAAGAATCAGAGGAATTGATGAGAAATGCAACTATGAAAATTATTCCGACTCCGAAATCAAAGGCCAGGATAGATTCCGTTGAAACGTCGGGAATGATATTAAAATCCGCAGTTCCTGTTTTTGACAGGAACAAAAATTTAATTGGTGTTCTGATTGCAGGAGTATTATTAAACAGAAATTATGAAATCGTGCAAAAGATAAAAGAAGTTGTTCATGAAAAAGAAATTTACAAGGGAAAAGAAATCGGTACCGAAACAATTTTTTACAAAGATTTAAGAATAAGCACAAATGTAAAGAACCTGGATGGAAGTTTCGCAACAGGTACGCTTGTTTCGGAAGAAGTTTACAACCAGACTCTTGAGAAAGGCGAAAGGTGGACAGGAGATGCCTTTGTTGTCAATGCATGGTATATAAGCGCCTATGAACCTATTAAAGATATTGACGGAAACGTAATTGGTATGCTATATGTAGGATTACTTAAACAGCCTTTTAATGATGTGCTTGCAAGTACGATATTAATTTTTCTCGGTGTAGCGGTTGTAGTACTGGTAATTATTTATTTTGTTGCAATAATGTTATCAAACAGGATAACCACACCATTAAGACAGCTAGAAGAAGTGGCGAAAAAATTTACCGAGGGTGATTATAAATCCGGGTTTACAATCAGGAAAGCTCCAAGAGAAGTAAAAAGTCTGGCAATTGCTTTGAATCACATGGCAGAGGAAGTAGAAAGTGAAAAGAAGGAACTTGAAGAATGGGCTGATAATATGGAAGTAAAAGTTCAGGAAAGAACATCGGAGCTAAAAAAAATTCACGGGCAGCTTTTTCGCTCTGAAAAACTTGCTTCGATTGGAAAACTTGCAGCCGGAGTTGCACATGAAATCAATAATCCTCTTACCGGAATACTTACAAATGCGAGTTTATTACTCGAAGATCTGAATGATGATGATTTGAAAAAAGACGATGTACAGGTAATTGTAAATGAAACCATAAGATGCAGGGAAATCGTAAAAAGGCTACTGGATTTTGCAAGACAGACCAAGCCGCAAAAAAGTCTCACGAATATTAATAATTTAATTGATAATATTGTACTACTGGTAAGAAACCAGGCGTCATTCAGAAATGTTAACATCGAAAGATATTTTGCCGATGATATTCCGGAAATAATGGTGGACAGGGACCAGATACAGCAGGTTTTTATTAATTTCATTTTGAATGCTTCCGATGCAATGCCTGACGGCGGAGACATAAAAATATTATCACGGATTATTGAAAATGGTGAATACATTGAAGTCAGGTTTGCAGATAACGGCATGGGAATTTCTGAAGAGAACAAACATAAAATATTCGATCCGTTTTTCACAACCAAAGAAAGCGGTACCGGGCTCGGATTATCGATAAGTTACGGGATTGTGGAGCAGCATGGCGGAGCAATAAATGTTGATAGTGAGATAGGAAAAGGAACTACATTTATAGTTCTTTTACCAATAAAACCCATAATAGAATAATGAAAGCAAACATATTAGTAATAGATGACGAACTGGTTATATGCCAGAGCTGTGAAAAGATTTTCCGTAAATCCGGACACGAAGTATCTTATGCAACGAGCGGCAGGCAAGCCTTAAAAATACTTGAGGATAAAAGTTTTGATGTGGTTTTTACGGATTTGAAAATGATAGATATGGGAGGGATGGAAGTATTACAGGCAATAAAACAAAAGTATCCAGATATATTGGTGATTGTGATAACAGGATATGCAACTGTAGCTTCTGCTGTAGAGACAATGAGATACGGTGCGTTTGATTATTTACCTAAACCGTTTACACCTTCGGAAATTCTGACAGTATTAAACAGGGCGCTGGAGAAAAGAAATCTTGTAAAAATTACGAAAGAAGAATATAATTATTCCGATATATCAGGGTTCGAGGGAATAATAGGGAAAAGTCCCAGCATTGTAAGGGTATATAATTTAATCGGTAAAGTTGCTCCGACGGATAGCACTGTATTGATATTAGGTGAAAGCGGAACAGGTAAGGAAATGACAGCAAGAGCAATTCATAATAAAAGTTTAAGAAAAGACAACAAATTTTTTGCTATAGATATATCGAGCCTGTCGGCAAATTTAATTGAAAGTGAATTATTCGGACATATGAGAGGTTCTTTTACCGGTGCTATAGCGGATAAACAGGGAGTTTTTGAGGCAGCAAAAAAAGGAACGATATTTTTAGATGAAATAGGAAATTTGCCGATGGACATTCAGTCTAAGTTATTAAGGATTTTACAGGAAAAAGAATTTATACCTGTAGGCAGTACTGCTGTCAGGAAAACCGATGTCAGGTTGATTTTTGCAACTAACCAGAATTTAAAAAAAGCTGTTGAGGAAGGGAAGTTCAGGGAAGATTTGTATTACAGATTAAATGTTTTTCCAATTAAGCTGCCTGCTTTACGGGAGAGGAAAGAGGATATACCCGAACTTACATACTTTTTCCTGAAAAAATATTGCAATAAGATTGAAAAGGAAATTCCATTAATTGATATAGAAGCAATGGAAATGCTTCAGAATTATCACTGGCCGGGGAATATAAGGGAGCTTGAGCATATAATAGAAAGACTTACTATTATTTTAGACGGGAATGAAATTAAATCCGTTCACATATCATCCGTATTATATAAAACAGACTCCATTGAAAGCTCGGTATTGCCTAAGAACATTTATGACCTGAACAGTTTCAAAAAGCAGATTAAAGAGACATCTATAAAAGAAATCGAAAAATTGTTTGTTACCGAGGCGCTTTTAAGAAATAACTGGAACATATCCAAAGCTGCGCTTGATGTTAGCATGCAGAGGTCAAATTTTCAGGCATTAATGAAGAAGTATGGTATTAAAAAGCCTGAATTTAATGATCAATAAATAATATATAGTAAAATATTACCTGCATAATATTTTATACACTTCAAATATTTCCAAAATATATCATTAAATTATTTAAACCTCATTTTCGTTTCAAAATTGCAAACCCGGCGCATATATATTTATATACTTTGTAAAAATAAACTTTAGAATTTTGATTTAAACACACTTTTCGGATTGGCACGAGAGTTGTATATAATAAGTAAAGAAAAACAAAAAAAACAAAAATAAAGGAATATTAAAATGGTTACCGAAAAAATATTAGTAGTGGATGATGAATCAACAATTTGCGACAGTGTAAAAAAGATTTTATCGAGAAAAGGTTATGATGTTGAAAATACGCTCAATGCAACAGACGCAATTGAAAAAATGAAAAAAGTAAAATATGATATATTAATTACGGATTTAATGATGCCTAATGTAAGCGGAATGGAATTAATCGAACTGGTGAAAAAATATTATCCCGAAATCGACGTACTTGTTATTACAGGATATGCCACAATCGAAACAGCGGTAAAAGCCACAAAACTCGGAGTGCTCGATTATATCCAGAAACCATTTACACCAACCGAATTAACAGACAGGATTCAAAAAGCAGTCGAGTTAAGAAATAACAGAAACAAGGTTGAGGAAAAAAAGGAAAAGAAAGAAATAAACGATGATTATGAAACAATAGACGTCGACATGCCATTTGTTATTAAGGAAATTGAAAAGGCGACATCTTCAGATTTTGTTAACAGACTGACACGTTCGGATATACCTATATCAAAAAAATATTCAGTAACTATTCAATGCGTAAAAGGCAGCAGGGAGTGTAAGATATTTACAAAAACAAGAACAGAGTGCAAGGGAGAATGCATCGAAATTAAAAAGGAAAAGAAAGCTTTGCTGAAAAAAGGATTGAACACACAGAATTTTGAAGGATTAATTGATGTTGATATGCCATTCAATCTGACAGAGGTAGAAAATGAAATCGGAAGTGATTACCTGGATTGCATGGACAGGTCAGACTATCCGAGAGCCGCGCTTTACGGGAAGAATGCTGAAACAAGGAAGAGTATACTCGTTGTTGATGATGAACCTATAGTATGCCACAGTGTCAGAAGAATATTATCCAAGCAGAATTGTTCGGTAGAAGAAGCATTCGATGTCGATATTGCATATCAGAAAATGAAAAATAACAAATATGATTTAATTTTTCTAGATCTCAAGATGCCCAAGAAAAACGGCATGGACGTGCTGACATCAATTAAAGCAAATTATCCCGATACACCTGTAATAATGATAACCGGTTACGGTTCAATTGATAAAGCTATTGAAGCAGCTAAACTCGGGGCATATCAATTTATTCCGAAACCATTTACTCCTGAAGAATTAAAAGAAATTGCCTTAGAAGCACTAGCATAATATAATTGTAAATTAAGTAAGAGAAGTAAGCTGAGAACAGGGTTCAGCTTACTTTTTTTTTATTAATTAAATATTTTATTTTCAATAAATTTTCACAAACTTTCTGTTAAAAGGGACTTTCATGTCCTTTTTTAATCATCGCATAAAAAATTATGCATTTTAACTTATTGTTTATTAAAAATTTATAGTATTACTAAAAAATTACACTTGCATTTAAAAAAAAGTATTTATAGATTTTAAACATTATAAAAAGGTCTTTTTATCCTTTATCATAAATGCTTTATTCAAAGTATTGTGAATATTCAATAAGGGCCCTAGCTTATTTGGGTGCTAACTCGCAAAAAAAAGATTACCTCCTCGTCAAGGAAATATCGGATAATACCAATATACCTTGTGCCTATCTGCATAAAATATTCCAGGATATAGCCAGTAATACGAACTGGATTGTCTCCAAAAAAGGAAGGAATGGCGGAGTCACAATGGCCATCGAAAGCAAGAAAATAAAAATGATGGACATAATAAATGTTTGTGACGGCGTTCAGACAATCAAGAGATGTATATTTGGCGGAGAGAAGGAATGCAAACAACACCCTACATGCAAAATGTATGATAACTGTTCATACATACTCAACGAGATAACAGCTTTTTACGAAAAGATGACTCTTGATGTAATTGCGAAGATGAATCCGTTTTAATAAACAGGATTTATAAATTTTCAATTTTTGCGTTTTGAAAACACTCATCTTAGGGATGGGGAACACAATACTGAACGATGATGCGATAGGCATTATAATCGTTCGGTATTTAAGTACGCATTTAAAAAATATTTCAGGAATCGATTTCAAAGAAACCTCGTGGGGTGGATTCAGGATAATAGATTTAATGCGCGGGTATGATTATGTTATTATTATAGATTCTATTAAGACAGAGAAATCATTCCCCGGACACATCCACCATCTGAAAACCTCGGATTTGCTTCACACACTAAGGTTAAATTCTTATCACGATATTAATTTCATTACTGCTATAAAACTGGCTGAGGCATTAAATGAAAAAATGCCTCCCGCTATAGATATCCTTGCAATCGAGGTGGAGAATAATTTCACTATAGTGGAAAAATTATCTAATGAAATAAAAGAGAGTATTTTTGAATGTTCAAAGGGTGTTCTGAATCTATTAAAGGACAAAAAATTGATTGATATTAATTTCAACGACAATTTATTAAATAAAATTGAAACCGTTGAAGAGTTAAACATTTATTACAACGAGGAAATCTTGGATGAGAATATAAAAGAATTTTAAAAAGTAATTAATATAAATTACACAATTATGAAAATTGTAAATATAAAAGTACCGGGTAAATTATCGTGGAAAGAGCAGGATTTAAGGGTATCTTTTTTAAGACAGCTTGAAGCTGTACCAAACAGTGAGAAAATAAAATCCTGCATACAGTGCGGAACCTGCACGGGCTCCTGCCCGGTATCATATGCAATGGACATTTCTCCGAGGGAAGTGATTGCACTTTTCAGGGCAGGTGATATGGAATCCCTTTTGCACAGCAAGACAATTTGGGTATGTGCATCCTGTTATGCTTGTCAGACAAGATGTCCCGCATTAATAAAGGTTACGGATATCATTTATGCTTTAAAAAGGCTGGCGATGGAAAAAAACATTTATCCTCCGAATTTTCCTGTTTATTCGCTATCGCAATCATTTGTTAAAATTATGAATTCATACGGGAGACTTCACGAGGCAAGGCTTCTTGTGTTTTATTTTGTGAAGACAAATCCTTTTAAGTTATTCAGTTTCATGCCGCTTGGGTTAAGGATGGCAAAGAAAAAGAGAATTGCATACATGCCATCGAAAATAAAAGATATAAAGAATTTCCAGAAAATAATAAAAAAAGCAGAGCAATTCGATATGCCCAGAACAGTTGGAGAAGTTCAGTATTTAAAGGGTGCGGTAGGATACGGAGCAGTAGATAAAAAAACAGAATTGGAATCAAAAAAATAAATCTATATGATGGACTATTCATATTTTCCGGGTTGCAGTCTGGAGTCAGCCCACAGCAGTTACAATGATTCTGTAAAAAAAGTGTTCAAACATCTCGATAGCAATTTACACGAGCTCGAGGACTGGAATTGCTGCGGTGCCACTGCATACATGTCAGTGAAAGAGATAGTTGGTTTTGCAATATCGGCAAGAAATCTGGCAATTGCCGAAAAGCAAAAATGGGATCTGATTGCACCCTGCAGTTCGTGCTATACGATTTTAGCAAAGACGCACAGGTACATGAAAGAACTTCCCGAGTTAAAAGAAAGGGTAAATGAGTGTCTTAAGGAAGGGGGGTTGAGTTATAATTTAAAAGTAAAAGTCAGGCATCCGCTCGATGTACTGATAAATGATATAGGGCTGGAAAAGATTAAAGAGAAAACAAAAGTAAGATTAGACGGATTAAAGATAGCAAATTATTACGGCTGCCAGATTGTGAGACCCGAGAAGGGATTTGATGACAGGGAAGAACCGATGACAATGGATAATCTGTTTTCTGCCGTCGGGGCAACAAATGTCTACTATCCAATGAAAGTAAAGTGCTGTGGTGGTATGTTGATGACGACATACGAAGATGTGGCATTAAAGCTTTCAAAAGAGATAATAGAGTGTGCGGTTAACAACGGTGCAAACTGTATTGTCACTACCTGTCCCTTATGCCAGATGAATCTCGAAGCATATCAGGATGAAATAAATAAAGCTTACAGTACAAATTATAATATGCCGATTTTATTTTTCACTCAGGTACTCGGACTTGCATTTGGATTTTCCGATTCTGAACTGGGAATAGATAAAAATTTAACGGCAGGAATAAAAATAAACGGTGCTTTAATACATCAATAATTTTAAAAAGAAAATTAAAAATTTTATGTCTAAAGAAGAGCAAAAAACCCCAGAAGTCAGAATCGGATTTTTCATTTGCCATTGCGGAGTGAACATATCATCTACTGTAAATGTGGCAGAGGTAAGGGATTATATTGCGAATCTCCCGAATGTAATACTGTCGCAAGATTACAAATTTATGTGTTCTGACCCCGGGCAGGATTTAATTAAAGATGCAATTAAGAATCACAAGTTGAACAGGATAGTAGTATCGGCTTGTTCGCCTTTAATGCATGAACTGACATTCAGAAATGCCTGCGAGAAAGCCGGAATCAAACANNGTTTCTTTTCCAGATGGCGAACATTCGCGAGCACTGTGCCTGGGTTCACAACGATAAAAAGAAAGCAACGTTAAAAGCAAAAGCACATGCCCGTGCTGCTGTTGCCCGTGTAGCTTTTCAGACACCGCTCGAAGTGAAGAAGGCTAAACTTAATCCCGATACGTTAATTTTAGGTGCAGGCATTTCGGGAATACAGGCCGCGCTTGAGATTGCAGATTCGGGTAATAATGTATATCTCGTAGAAAGGGAACCTTCGATTGGCGGTAAAATGGCTGTCTTCGATAAAACCTTTCCGACTTTGGATTGTTCTGCATGTATACTGACGCCTAAAATGGTGTCGGTCGGGCACAGAGAATCTATAAAATTGTTTTCGTGGAGTGAAGTTGTGTCTGTTTCCGGATATCTCGGTAATTTTAAGGTCAAGATAAGAAAAAAAGCAAGGTATGTTGATACTGATAAATGTACTGGCTGCGGGCAATGCTGGAGCCACTGTCCTGCTTCAAAGTTTCCATCGAGAAGACAAATTATTATCGGTAATGATACAGTAATTAACGAAAAAAAATAAAAATGCAGTTACAAGAAATAGTAAATATTTTAGAATGTAAAAATCACACGGATGAAGGATTACTATGGCGGGATATAGAATACTGCTATGCTACTGATATGATGAGTGATGTATTAAAAGCTTGTAAAATAGGTTCTCTGCTGATAACAGGGTTGGTTAATCAGCAGGTAATTCAGGTTGCCGAAATAATGGATTTAAAAGCAATTTTATTCGTATCAGGGAAAGAGCCTGCTTCGGATGTAATCGAAAAGGCTAATGAAAAAAATCTTCCCATGCTTACGACAGAAAAGCAATTATTCGAAGCCTGCGGAATTTTATATACATTCGGCTTAAGGGGAAAAGAGATTTTTCAAAAGACGGATGATGGAACAGGAAATACTTTATAATAAAATATTCCGGATAGTCGGCAGAGATTTTGCAAATGCAGGTACTGTTTCGGTAAAGATTAAAAAGATTTTAAAGGAAATAGGAATAAAACCTGAAGTTGTTTACAGGGTATCGATTTGCTGTTACGAAGCCGAAATGAATGTAATTATGTATGCAAGGTTTGCCAAAATGGATTTTACGATTACATCGGATGAGGTTATAATAATACTTGAAGACGAGGGTCCCGGTATTGAAAATATAGAGCTTGCTATGAAAGAGGGATTTTCGACTGCGACACAGGAAATGCGGGAATTGGGATTCGGTGCGGGACTTGGATTACCAAATATAAAAAATAATTCCGACGAATTTAAAATCGAATCGGAATTATTAAAAGGAACAAAACTATATTTTAAAATTAATCTAAATTGAACCAGGGAGCAGAAACATACAATCATTCAATTTATTTCGAACCGTCAAGATGCAACGGAGAGATGGCGTGTTTAAAAATTTGCCCTGTGGAAGCAATTCGGGTTAGAAGCGGAAAAGCAAAAATGCTCGAAGAAAAATGCATAGATTGCGGTGAGTGTGTAAAGATATGCAAGACTGGTTCAATTGTTCCTCTTACAAATACGTTTAAAGATTTTTCCAAATTCGGGTATACGATTGCAATTCCTTCTTTGGCTTTATACACACAGTTTGACAGGAATATAAAACCCAAGACAATATTGAGTTCTTTGAAAAAAACAGGTTTCAATGAAGTTGCAGATATAACGAGAGCCTGCATTTCAGTTATAAGGACAATGGGAAGATACGTAAAGGAATATAAGGGCAGGAAACCTCTTATCTCTTCATTTTGCCCCACGTGCGTAAAGATAATACAGATGCGGTATCCGGAATTGATAGATAATTTAATCCCTATAATTTCTCCAATGGAATTAACGGCAAAGGAATCCAAGAGGGAAGCTTCTGCGAGGTTAGAAATTGATGAATCAGAAATTGGAGTAATTTATATTACCCCATGTCCTTCAAAGACTGTGATAATTTCTAAAAAGACTGAAAAATATTATTCTGCTTTTGACGGGGCAATACCTGTATCTGAGATTTACAATACGCTGTATGATGCGATTCAGAAAACAGTAAAAAGCAGGGATGATGATTTTGAATTTTTTGATATAAGCGGATTCGGGTTAAACTTTGCGAGACTGGGAGGACTTGGGTTTATGATGAATTGCGATAACAGCATAACGGTATCAGGAATAAATAATGTATTGTATATACTCGATGAAATCGAAAAGGGAAAATTGCACAATGTTGATTTTGTTGAAATGCACGGATGTACAGAAGCATGCCTGGGGGGGCCAATGAATATTGAAAATGTATATTTAGCAAGGACGAATCTGCATAATTTAATAAACTATTACGGTGAATCAAGAATTCCTTTCGGTAAAAAAGACAAATATGAAACATATAACCTGATTTATGAAAATATGTTTGAACCCGAGTACAAGGACGATGTAAACATTGACATTAAAAAGGCACTGGCCAAAAGAAGTGAAAGAAAAAAAATATATTCAGAACTGCCGAAAATAAATTGCGGTGCCTGCGGCTCACCGACTTGCAAGACTTTTGCAGAAGATGTAGCGGAAGGTGAATTAAACATTAACGATTGTATTATAATAACAAATAATATCCTTGAAGAGAAACTGAAAAATTTTGAATTCGGTATGCCCGGAGAATGATAAAAATGAAAATAAAAGACATAATAGAAAAATTTGAATTAAAAGTAATGAATGAAATATCCGAGCCTGAAAGAGATATATCAGGCGGATATACAGGTGATTTATTAAGTGATGTCATTGCAAATTCAAAAAAAGACAATGTATGGATTACGATGCAGACACATATGAATATCATTGCAGTAGCTAGTTTAAAGGAAATATCTGCCATAATAATTGTAATGGGAAGGGAAGTAGAGAANNAAAGATGCAATTGAAAAAGCAAACGAAGAGAAGGTTCTGATATTAGGGACAAATTTATCGGCGTTTCAAATCAGCGGAAAGTTCTTTGAGTACGGTATAATATGAAATCCGGAAGGTTTATAAAAGCTGATGTTCATTTACATACATGTTTATCTCCCTGTGCGGATATAACGCAATCGCCAAAGAGAATTATGGAAAAAATTAATGATAATAATTTTGATTTAATTTTTATAACAGACCATAATTCGATTGCAAATACAAATGCCGCAATGGAAGCCGGGAAAATTTACGGGAATATAAAGGTTTATCCGGGAATGGAAATAACGACGAGGGAAGAAATTCATATTTTATCTCTCTTTGAAAAATCAGAAAATGCAGACAGTATGAAGGAATACATTAATAATTATTTACCTGATGTATATTTCGAAAAGGAAAGGCAGGAACAGATAATTGCAAATGAAAATGATGAAGTAGAGGGGTTTTACGGAAAATCGCTTTTCAGTGCGGTCGATTTAGGCCTCGATGAGATAATAAATCTGATTCATACGAATAATGGAATAGCAATAGCGGCACATATTGACAGGCAGAGTTTTTCGATTTTAAGTCAGCTGGGATTTATTCCGGATAAGTGCAAACTCGATGCTTTGGAGATTTCACCCAATATGAGTTTGATACAAGCTAAAGAAATTTATAAAGATTATTATATGAAATATAAATTTGTTAAGGGTTCAGATTCGCATTCATTACACACGATTGGTTGTGCATATACGGAGTTTACAGGTGAAGATAATACATTTAAAAGTTTTTATTCTTTTTTGAATGAATGATATTTCCTTACATATATTAGATGTTTCCGAAAACAGTATTCAGGCGGGTGCGAAGAATCTCGAGATTTTTATAGTGGAGGATACAAAAAAAGACATACTAACGCTGGAGATATTTGATGACGGAAAAGGGATGGATGAAGAAATTCTGAAAAAGGTGGAGTCGCCTTTTGAAACGAGCAGGACGACAAGAAAGGTTGGGTTGGGGATTCCGTTTTTAAAAGAAGCTGCGGAGAGCTGCGGGGGAACCATGGTAATAAGTTCTGCAAAAGGAAAAGGGACAAAAGTTAAAGCAACATTTAAATACAGTCATATTGACAGAAAACCTCTCGGAGATATTGCGGAGACTCTGGTTGCACTGATTTTACGCGCTGAAAAGACAGAGATATTGTACCTGCATAAAAAAAACGGAAAGGAATTTATTTTCCGGACGAGAGAATTAAAGAGGCAACTGGGAGTACAAAATTTAAAGAAAGTAAATTTACTTAATAGTTTAAAAGAAATCATAAAACATAAAATTTCAGAAATACAATAGGAGAAAAAATGGTATCCCAGATTGTAGATAATTTTATTAAGCAACACCCGAAGGACCAGAGTTCGCTTATCGGTGTAATGCTGGATGTTCAGAATCATTTTTATTATTTACCGAAAGAATCCTTATTCCAGATATCGAAGGAACTGAAAGTACCGATAAGCACGGTTTATAACCTTGCAACATTTTACAAGGCTTTCAGTTTAAAGCCGAAAGGTAAACATCCGATTGCGGTTTGCACGGGAACTGCATGCCACGTTCAGGGTGCGACGAAACTGCTGGAAAAATTCGAACGCGAACTGAATATTAAAAACGGCGGGGAAACAACACCTGATAAACTGTTTAATCTTGAGAGTGTAAGATGCCTTGGTTGCTGCGGGTTAGCACCCGTAGTGACAATAGGAAAAGATTTACACGGAAAACTTCCGCCGAATAAAATACCAAAACTTTTAAAACAGTATAAGTAAGGAGTAAAGACCATGGCAAAAATAACAATAGCTGACCTTGAGAAAATCCGCGAAGAATCGCGAAGGACGCTGGTTTTGCGGGAAGGTGCAGGAAGAGCGAAAATCACAGTACATATGGGCACCTGCGGTATTGCGGCCGGAGCAAGGGATATTATGTCTGCAGTATTGAAGGAAGTAGAGGAAAGAGAATTATCGGATATAATAGTGACAAATTCGGGATGTGCAGGATTGTGCAGCAAGGAACCGATGATAACGGTTGAACTTGTCAATTTTCCGGCTCCCGTAAAATATATTGAAATGACTCCGGGGAAAATCAAACAGATTTTTGATTCACATATTATGAAAGAACAGATTGTAAAGGAATATGCGCTTGCAATAGGAAGTGAGATGACACACTAAAATAAAAGAGTTTAATTAAAAAATAAATTTTCAAAAAATGGCTTATAGGACATATTTGATGGTTTGCGCAGGTACCGGCTGTGTAGCTAACCAATCAATGAAAATTAAGGAAGCTTTTGAAAAAGAATTGGAAAAAAGAAAACTGCAGAACGAAGTATCTGTAGTAACAACAGGGTGCAACGGGTTTTGCGGAGTTGGTCCGATAATGGTTGTTCAGCCTGACGGAATATTTTACCAGTTGTTGAAGGTAAGCGATATACCATTATTGGTAGAAGAACACCTGATAAAGGGAAGACCGGTAAAAAAGTTTATGTATATACCCGGCGAAAAAGAACCCCCTATTCCGAAAATGCGTGATATAGATTTCTTTAAAAAGCAGATGCTCATCGCTTTAAGAAACCGGGGATTGATTGATCCTGAAAAAATTGAAGAGTACATTGCACGGGGAGGTTATTCTGCACTGGCAAAAGCATTGACAGAAATGACACCTGACGGAGTTTTGGATGAAATAAAAAAATCAGGTTTGCGAGGGAGAGGAGGAGGAGGTTTTCCGACCGGAGTTAAATGGGAAACTATGAGGAAAGTTCCGGGAGATAAAAGATATGTTATTTGCAATGCAGACGAAGGAGACCCCGGTGCATTTATGGACAGGAGCATAATTGAATCAGACCCTCATGCAGTAATAGAGGGAATGCTGATAGGTGCTTATGCTATGGGCTCTTCAGACGGTTATGTTTATATAAGGAATGAATACCCGATAGCACTTGAGAGATTAAAAAAAGCTACAGGGCAGGCGAGGGAATTCGGGTTGCTGGGAGAAAATATTTTCGGAACGGATTTTAAATTCGATATAAAAATAACAAGGGGCGCAGGTGCGTTTGTTTGCGGAGAATCTACTGCATTGATGGCATCTATCGAAGGAAGACCGGGTGAACCAAGAGCAAAATATATTCATACTGTTGAAAAAGGATTATATGATTCACCGACATGCCTTAATAATGTTGAAACGTGGGCAAATGTTCCTCAGATTATTTTGAAAGGTGCAAAATGGTTTACAAGCATCGGAACGGGAGATGTTACTCACGACCCCTGGGGCGGAAGCAAGGGGACTAAAGTGTTTTCACTGACGGGAAAGGTTGTAAATACAGGGCTGGTAGAAGTTCCGATGGGTATTACACTAAAAGAAATTATTTTTGATATCGGCGGAGGAATAAAAGACGGTAAGAGAATAAAAACAGTACAGACAGGCGGACCATCCGGCGGATTTATTCCCGAAAGTATGCTTGACCTTCCTGTTGATTATGATGAGCTGACTAAAGTAGGCTCTATGATGGGTTCGGGAGGAATGATTGTTGCTGATGAAGATAATTGTGTAGTAGATATGGCAAAATACTTTCTGACTTTTACACAGGAAGAATCCTGCGGAAAATGCACACCTTGCAGAGAGGGTACAAAAAGGATGCTGGATATACTTGAGAATATTACTGTAGGTAAAGGAACAGAAGAAGATCTGGAATTGCTGGAAGAATTATCTAATATGGTTGTCGAATCTTCTTTATGTGCACTCGGAGGTTCGGCACCGAACCCTGTTTTAACTTCTTTAAAATATTTCCGTGATGAATACCTTGTACACGTTCGGGATAAAAAATGTCCTGCACACGCGTGCAGGCAATTGAATGTATATACAATAGAGGAAGAAAAATGTGCAACAGTCGGGCACGGGTGCGATATGTGTAAGAAATCCTGTCCTGATTATGCAATTATGGGTGAACCAAAAAAAGCTCATTACATTGACCAGATGAAGTGTCACAAATGCGGCGCATGTTTTGATGTTTGCAATTTTAAAGCAATTAAAATTGAATAAATTTTTAATCCGCAAATGCGGAAAGGAGAATAATAATGGTTACCGTAAACATTGACGGTAAAAATGTCGAAGTTTTAGAAGAAACTTCAATACTTAAAGCGGCGGAATCAGCCGGAATATGGATTCCGACATTATGTTATTCCGAATTGTTCGAACCCTATGGTGTATGCAGGCTTTGCACGGTTGAAGTAATACGCGGGAAGCGCAGCCGTTTGGTTACCTCTTGCAATTATCCGGTAAGGGAAGGACTTACAGTACTTACAAATTCGGATAAGGTGAAGTGGATTCGAAAGCTGATTATGGAACTGACTTATTCACGCTGGCCGAATGTACCCGTTGTCAAAGATATGGCAGCAGCTCTTGGCGTATCAGAGCCGAGGTTTAAAAGCCTTGAGCAGGATTTAGCTCCCGATGCCTGCATACTTTGCGGAAACTGTGTGAACATATGCCGGGATGTAGTAAAAGCAAGTGTTCTTTCATTTGAAGGTATCGGGATTGGCAGGAAGGTTGTACTTCCGTACAATGAGCAATCTGAAACCTGCATAGTTTGCGGAGCGTGTGCACAGGTCTGCCCGACGGGACATATAAAAATAAAATCTCTTGAAAAAGAAAGAGGAGCATTACAGGACTGGTATTTAGGTCCGAAGACTGCTATCAATATTCCCACTCTTCAGGCTGTACCGAGGGTTCCGATTATAGATGAAAAATCCTGCATCAAAATGCAGACCGGCGGATGCGGTGTATGTTCAACATATTGTGAACCCGAAGCAATTAATTATGAGGCGAAAGATGAGGAAATAGAGATTGAAGTCGGGCAAATTTTAATCACAACAGGCTACCAGACGATTGATTTAAAGCAAATGTCTCAATACGGATACGGCAGACTTGATGATGTTTATTCATCGCTTGAATTTGAACATATGCTGAATTCAACGGGACCAACCGGAGGAACAATTCTGTGCAAGGATGGCAGCGAGCCGAGAGCAGTAGGTATTGTACATTGTATCGGTTCTAGAGATGAGAACTTCCACAAATATTGTTCGCGTGTATGCTGTATGTATGCACTGAAATTTGCGCATCTTGTAAAAGACAGAACACCTGCGGAGGTATATCAGTTTTATATTGATATGAGGGCATTTGGAAAAGGCTATGAAGAATTTTACAAGAGACTGCTTGATGAAGGTGTGAATATGATAAGGGGAAAAGTAGCTGAGATTTCCGAGGGCTATTTGAACAATGGTGATAAGCCCTATTTAAATATAAAATGCGAAGATACGCTGATTGGAAAATTCAGGGAGATTCCTGTCGATATGGTTATTCTTTGTCCCGCAATCGAACCGCAATTCGATGCAAGCAACATCAAAAAAATATTTTCAATCAGTCAAAGTCCTGATAAATTCTTCCTGGAGCGGCACCCTAAACTCGACCCTGTATCTACAATGACAGACGGTGTATTCATTGCAGGGTGTGCGCAGGGACCGAAAGACATTCCCGATTCGGTTGCGCAGGCATCGGCAGCTGCAGCGAGAATACTTTCGCTAATTTCTCTTGGTGAAGTTGCAGTTGACCCGATAAAAGCGGAAGTAATGGATGAATATTGCAGCGGCTGCAGAATGTGCAACAGTCTTTGTCCTTACAGTGCAATTTCGTTTCAAGAAGAAAAGAAAATATCTTACATCAATGATATGCTTTGTAAAGGATGCGGAACTTGCGTTTCGGCATGTCCCGCGTCGGCTATTATCGGCAAAGGATTTACGGATAAACAGATTTTAGCGGAGCTTGAAGGGATATTATCGGTGTAGTGAGTTATTAAGCGAACTTCATAACTAGGAAATAATAAAAATTAATAATACAAAATATTATATTTTATGGAACAAGAAGAGAAAGAATTTAACCCGAAGATTGTAGCATTTTTATGTAACTGGTGTACTTATACCGGTGCTGACCTTGCAGGTGTATCAAGATTGAAATCTTCCCCGTGTGTCAGAATAATACGTGTAATGTGCAGCGGAAGGGTTGACCCGTCGTTTGTAATAAAGGCATTCAAGCAGGGAGCAGACGGTGTATTTATCGGAGGCTGTCACATTGGTGACTGCCATTATTCAGAAGGGAATTACAAGACATTGCGCCGGGTTGAATTTATGAAAATATTTCTGGAGGAATTCGGTATTGACCCGCGCAGGTTAAGACTCGAGTGGATATCAGCTTCTGAAGGCGATAAATATGCGGCGACTACTTTGGACTTTGAAAAACAGATAAGGGAGCTGGGACCAATACAGTTAGTTGAAGTATAAATCAGAATTTAAAATAAAAATAATTTTTTATAATGAAACCAAAATTAGCTTTATACTGGGCATCTTCCTGCGGTGGCTGTGAAATAGCAGTGGTAGATACTGAACTGAAAATTCTTGATATTGCAGGTTTCTTTGATATTGTATTCTGGCCGTGCTTAATGGACTTTAAATATAAGGATGTTGAAGCAATGGAAGATGGTGAAATCACATTATGCCTTTTCAACGGAGCAATAAGGACATCGGAAAATGAATATATGGCAAAACTCCTGAGAGCAAAATCGAAAGTACTCGTTGCTTTCGGTTCTTGTGCATCTGAAGGATGTATACCTGCACTGGCGAATTTTTATGATAAGCAATCAATACTCGATTTCGTTTATAAAGACAGCCAGTCTCTGGAGGAAAATTCGAGAGGTGTATATCCCGAAACTAAGACTCACATGCCTGAAGGTGAAATTGATATACCCGAATTCTGGAATACTGTCAAGACACTTGACCAGGTTGTTGATGTGGATTATTATGTGCCGGGTTGTCCGCCGCAGTCATTCCAGATTGTAAAAGTTGTCGAAGCGGTAATCGATATTCTGAAGAACGGAAAACCTCTTCCGCCGACAGGAACTGTACTTGGAGCAGGAGATAAAACCTGCTGTGATGAATGTCCCCGTGAAAGAAAAGAAAAAAAGATAAAGAAGTTTTACAGGCCGCAGGAAATTATTCCCGATCCGAATGAATGCCTGCTTGACCAGGGATTAATGTGCATGGGGCCTGCAACCAGAAGCGGATGCGATGCACTTTGCGTGAAAGCAAATATAGGGTGCAGGGGATGTTACGGTCCGCCTGTTAATGTAATGGACCAGGGGACGAAAATGGTTTCTGCATTAAGTTCCGTAATTGATTCAACAGACCAGAAAGAAGTAAGGGAAATAATCAAAACAATTGCTGATCCGCTTGGTACTTTTTACAGGTTTTCGATGGGTGCATCACTGATGAGAAGAGTTCAACCAAAAAAAGTTGAAAAGGAATAAAAATATTTTTTAAAAAGATAAATTCATAATAATAATAAAATGAAGCAAATAAAAATTGACCCTGTAACAAGACTGGAAGGGCACGGAAAAATTGATATCTTTTTAAATGATGACGGAGAAGTGGCAAATTGCTATTTCCAGGTTCCCGAACTCAGAGGATTCGAAAAATTTGCTGTCGGCAGACCGATAGAGGAGATGGCAAGAATCACGACAAGGATTTGCGGTGTCTGCCCTGAGGCACACCACATGGCAGCTGCAAAAGCAAGTGATGACGTTTATAAAGTTCAGATTCCTTCCGCAGGAAAAAAACTCAGAGAACTTTTATATAATACTTTTTACACTGCTGACCATACTGTTCACTTCTATGCACTCGGCGGTCCTGATTTTGTATGCGGTCCAGATGCGCCTCCTGCCGAAAGAAATATTCTAGGATTAATAAATAAAGTCGGACTTGAAGCAGGTGCGAAAGTAATCGGGCTTCGCGCAAAATGCCAGGAAATTATACAGATACTCGGAGGTAAAAAAATTCACCAAGTGACCTCAATTCCCGGTGGAGTTTCCAAAGGAATCAATGAAGAGGAAAGAAAGAAAATTGAGGAATATGCTCATTATATGATTGACTTCGGACAATTTACATTCAAAGTTTTTGAAGATATTGTTCTGAAGAATAACGCATATGTTGATTTGATAGTGAATGGGCCTTATATACATAAAACATATTATATGGGTTTGGTGGATGAAAATAATAAAGTGAATTTTTATGACGGAATGGTAAAAGTTGTTGACCCTGATGGAAAAGAATTCTGTAAATATAAACCAGCGGATTATTTAGAACACATATCCGAACACACGGAGAAATGGAGCTACTTAAAATATCCTTTCCTTAAAAAAGTCGGATGGAAGGGATTTGTAGATGGTAAGGAGAGCGGTGTTTACAGGGCAACTCCTTTGTCCAGGTTAAACGTTTCTGACGGAATGCCGACTCCTCTTGCACAGGCAGAATACGAAAAATATTTCGAAACACTTACAGGTGATAAATCAGGAAAGACGCCTGTTCACAACACTCTTGCAACTCACTGGGCAAGGATTATCGAATTGCAATATGCAGCGGAAAAAGTGATGGAACTTGTGAAAGATCCCGAGATAACTTCACCTGATTACAGGACTATACCTACTGAAATTCCGCATGAAGGAATTGGAATTGTTGAAGCACCGAGGGGGACATTAACGCATCATTATATTACGGATGAAAGAGGAATTGTTACAAAAGCAAATTTAATAGTTGGTACTACAAATAATCACGCAGCAATTTCGATGTCAATTAAAAAAGCAGCAGAAGGATTGATTAAAAAAGGTACAGAAGTTACTGAACCGATTTTGAATATGATTGAAATGGCATTCCGCGCATATGATCCTTGTTTCGGATGTGCAACACACACCTTACCCGGAGAAATGCCGATGATTCTGACAATCAGAGATTCAAACGGAGAAGTAATTAATTCAGTAAAAAGAAATTAAAAATTAATAATAAGTTTTTAAAAAATATCCAAGATATTAGACCGTATAAAATGTAATTTTATTTTATAGAATAAATATAATAGATATTACTCTTTTTTAGCAGCCTCTTTAATTCTCTCGGGAGTCATTGGCAGAATGAACATTCTTATTCCCATCGCATTATATATTGCATTTGCAATTAAAGCGCCGATATTTACAATTGCAGGTTCACCTCCTCCCAAGGGCTCCGAATCTTTATTATCCAAAATTATTGTTTTAATTTCGGGCAGCCAGGAAAATCTGGGAATATTATACGTATCATAATTAAGATCAAGAACTTCTTCGCCTTTAAAATGCAAACCTTCGCTGAGTGCATAGCCAAGTCCCATAGTTATTCCTCCTTCAATTTGCATTGTTGCTCCTTCCGGGTTAATAACAAGACCCATATCCTGAACACAAACTATACGATTAACTTTAACTTTACCGGTTAATTTATCTACATCAACTTCTGCCATGCTGGCAACATACGTTCCAACTTCGATAGCACAGGATAAACCATAGCCTTTGCCACTTCCGGTATTATGAGTTTTCCATCCGAAAGCATCAGCAGCAGTATTTAAAACACGTATCATTTTATTATCTGAAAGGTTTTGAAGTCGGAATTCAAGCGGGTCAATTCCTGCTTTTGCTGCCATATTGTCTATTTGTGATTCCCGTGCAAATGTATTTGTGTTTGCCCCGGGAGCTCTCCAGGGTCCGGTTGCAAAAGGATGTGTTCCTGCAACACCTGTCAGGTTTGAGCTGTAAACAACTGTCTGGTGATTTGGTATATTATAAAATTGCTTTGAACCTCTTTCGCCCGCATAATAGACATTGTAATCCCAAAGATTAATTTTTCCGGCATCCGAAATCCCTGAACGAATTTTTACAATTGCAGCGGGTCTGAAAGAGTCATAAAAAAATTCTTCTTTTCTTGTCCAGGCAACCTGAACAGGTTTACCGCAAATTTTAGAAAGCCGGGCAGCTTCCACAACCTGCAGGTTCCTTGATTTTCCGCCAAACCCTCCTCCAACGAACGGTGTAATAATCCGCACATTTTCGGGTTTAAAATCAAGTGCGTTTGCAACTTCATCTTTAGCCCTGAAAGGTGTCTGTGTGGAAGCCCATACAGTAACTTTATCATTTTCAACACTTGCGACGGCAGTATGCGGTTCCATAGGGGAGTGAGCAACATAATCATTATAGTATGTTTCGTCGAATATAAATTTTGAATTTTGTTCACCTGTTTTTATATCTCCGTCATTTGCAACTACTTTTCCTTCGGGTGCAACATTAAGAAGATGTTCAAATATATTCTTGTCATCTAATTTTATTTCCGGATTATCATACTTTGTTTTTATTTTTGAAAGAGCCGATTCTGCAACGTCAGGATATTTATGCAATACTGCAATTATGTCCGATTCTTTTATTATCTGAACTCCATCGACGTTCTGTGCTTCAGATGTATCAACTTCAAGCAATTTTACATTATGCGCGGGCGGGCGGAGTATTTTGGCATAGAGCATATCCGGCAATTGTATATCTGCAGAGTATTTTGCCTTTCCTGTTACTTTTTCAAATGCATCCCGTCTTTTAAAATTTCTATTTATTGTATTGAATTCAGAAGGTATTTTTATCGATGTCTCAGATTTTGTTTCCCTGTCAATTTTATTCTCTTTAGCAAGTTCGGCATAAGATACTTTTACATTTTTATTCTTAGAATTAAAAATTACACCGTTATTTATTTCAAGGTTCTCTTCAGGAACCTTTAAATATTCCGCACCGATTTCAAGAAGAGTTCTACGTGCTTTAGCTCCTGCCTTTCTCAGTTCAGCACCGAATACGTGCGTAGACATCGAGCCGAATGTTCCCATATCCCAAGGACATAAGTCAGTATCACCCATAACCATATCGACATTTTCGAGTGCAACATCAATTTCATCGGCAAGCATTTGTGCTAGAGAAGTAATGACTCCCTGACCCATTTCTATCTTGCCTGTATAGCAGGTGACACGCCCGTCCGTTCCGATTTTCAGATATGCATTAAAGTCTGTCGGCATTTCATGCTGAATCCTGCGCTCATCCTGTGAATACAAAGGCAAATTTCCGATTGTGAGATATAATAAAATTCCGCCACCCGTCAATTTTATAAATGAGCGTCTTGTGAATTTATTTACATCTTTTAATTCTATAATTTCCTCAGTTACGTTTTTATTCTTTTCCATTTAATGTACTCCTTTCATTTCTTTTGAAGCAGACTGAACAGCTTCAATAATACGCTTATGAGCACCACAGCGGCAAAGATTATTTTCCATGCCTGTTTTGATTTCCTGTATTGACGGATCAGGATGTTTATTGAGAAACGAGAAAGCATTCAATATCATACCGGGTGTGCAATATCCGCACTGAAGTGCGTCATTATCCATGAAAGCTTTTTGAAGGGGATGCAATTTATCACCGTTTAAAAGTCCTTCGATTGTAATAACATCTTTATCCTGAACATTCTGAATGTTTAACTGGCAGGACCTTTCCGCATAACCATTAACAATGACAGTACATGCTCCGCAAAAACTTTCCCCGCAGCCGTATTTTGTTCCTGTTAGTCCGAAATCAACACGTAATACCCAGATTAATTTACGTTCGCCTTCAGCATCTATGGCTACCGGCTTTCCGTTTAGATTAAAAGTTATTCTTTTTTTCATTAAAAATTTCCTTTCCCTGGTTAGAGAAGTTTGTTAACTTATTTTTCAGGAATATGCAGTACTTAAAAATGCAAAATATATTTTTAAAAATAAATGTTTTTTTGCTCGAAGACGAAAATAAATTTACTGTGAAACAGGGGCTATTTTATCACTTTTGCATATTTTTAAACGATTGTAATATTTTTTGCAAAATGCAATAAAAATTATATCCCGGTTTTTGCGATTGATAATTATGAAAATACTTAGTACAGGCAGGTGCTTCGGGATTTATTCTCAAGGATGCAATTATCCACGATTTTCTAAAAACAATACGTTCATTGCGGCAGGGAAGAAGGTTCTGCCAAGCAACATGACAGGTTCTCTTTTTTCCCAGATTGTTGAAAGAGCCCTTAATAATGCGAAGTCCGAAAGTCTGATGGAATCTGTGCAAATGACAAATCGCGAACGGCAGGTAATTGATTTGATTGCTGATGGTAAAAGCAATAAGGAGATTGGAAAAATTCTAAATCTTTCAGTTTATACCGTAAAAGGCTACGTTCACAATATACTCGAAAAAATGACATTGCGTAAACTAGTTCAGATTGCAGTTTATGCGAATACGAAAAGGAAATATAAAAATACTACCGAGTCGATATCCCACAATGATTATTAATTGCTAATCCATATGGATTAGTTCCTTTTTCATCCTTTTGTACTATTCATTAATTAAATTCTTCTTTCTATCTTTGTCAAGAAAATCTGTAAATATTAAATTAATTTAATGAAGGTACTTTTAGTATATCCTGAATATCCGGCAACGTTTTGGAGCTTCAAACATGCCCTTCCGTTTATAAATAAAAAAGTATCTTTACCACCTCTGGGTTTATTGACAGTTGCGAACCTGATTCCGCAAGAATGGGAAAAAAAACTTATAGATTTGAATGCGACAGAATTAAGTGATAAGGATATAAAATGGGCAGATTATGTTTTTATAAGCGGAATGGTCGTACAGAGAAAATCCGCTAAAGAAGTGATTAAAAGGGTAAAATCATACGGCAAGTTAATCGTGGCAGGAGGTCCGCTTTTTACTAATGATTATTTCGATTTTGAAAATGTTGATTGCTTTGTTTTAAACGAAGGTGAAGTTACAATTCCTATGTTTCTGAAAGACCTCAGTGAAAATAGTTTAAAACATGTATACAAGTCAGATGAAAAACCTGAACTGACAAATACACCGGTACCTGATTGGTCATTAATTAATCAGAAAGATTATGCATCAATGTCGATGCAGATTTCACGGGGATGTCCGTTCAGTTGTGATTTTTGTGATATTATTATTATGAACGGCAGAGTACCAAGACTTAAATCACCCGAGCAGGTTATTGAGGAGATGGATACATTATATAAAACAGGGTGGCGCGGAGGCGTATTTATTGTAGATGATAATTTTATCGGCAATAAAATTGAAGCAAATCAGATTCTCAAAAGAATGGTGCAATGGATGACAGAGAAAAATAAACCGTTCACTTTATTTACAGAAGCTTCGATAAACCTTGCAGATGATAAAAAACTAATGGGGCTTATGCAGAAAGCAAATTTTGATTCTGTATTCATTGGAATTGAAACACCTGAAGAAGAAGGCTTATTGTCCTGCGGTAAACTTCAAAATACAAAAAAAGACCTCGTTGAAAAAGTAAAAATAATACAGCNNAAAGAGCGGAATTGTAACCGCTATGGTTGGGCTTCTTCATGCTATTCCCGAAACACAATTATACAAAAGGCTTCTTAGTGAAAAAAGAATACTTGCGGTGCCGACCGGTGACAACACTGATTTTACAATAAATTTTATTCCTGCTATGAAAATAGAATCATTGATGAACGGTTACAAGAAAGTACTCGATACAATATTTGCTCCGAAATTCTATTATAAAAGGGTAATTACTTATCTGAAAGAGTACAATAAAATAGCGGTGAATACGAAACTTACATTACGTATGCAACTGAAGGCATTATCCAAAACTATATGGAAATTAGGTATTACAGGAAAGGGTAAATTGCATTTCTGGAAATTAATGGCATGGACGATTTTCAGAAAGCCAAATTTAATACCTGAAGCAGTAACACATTCTATTTATGGTTATCATTATAGAACAGTTTTGTTTGCAAATAAAGGAGATAAATTTGCAAATTGAAATAGCCGGTAAAAAATACTGAAAGCGGGGTGGATACAAAGGTAAAATATGATTAACTCAATAAAAATTTTTAATCTTGATACCTTGCAATATATCCTCCGAAGCCCCGCTTTTGGTTTTAAAAATGAAATCAGGCCGANNGGCATAACAGATTTTATTTAAAAAAATAAAGACACTATAAGCGGGGTGAAAACAGGTTAAAAAGATTAACACAAATAAGGAATTTTAATCAAAGACCTGCAGAAATATTGTTCTTTGAAAACCCCGCTTCATTTTTTGAAAAGGAAAAATATAATTATAAAAATTTTACCTCATAACAGTACTTTACTAAAAGCGGGGCGATGCAGGTAAATATTGATTAACGCAAAAAAGATTTTGAGTAATACCTGTCACCGAATCCTCCGATACCCCCGCTTTTAGCATTTATAGTTTTTAAATTAATGCCGAATGAAACCGGCAAGGGAAAGAACGATACTATAGGCGGAGTGAAGATGGGTAATAAAGATTAATCGCATAAAAAAAGTATTAATTAATTACCCGGCGAGAATGCAATCTTTAAACTCCGCCTATTAGTTTATAAAGAGCCTTTCTGTTTTGGTATATAATACAATTCGTATGTAAGTTAATATCCATCTGCATTTCATTTGACAAAAAAATGATTTCAAACAGTCATTTTAAATTTGAATTATTACAAATATTAGTATATTGTTTTTTATCATTAACAATTATATTTTGCAATAATCGCAAGATAAATCATTATCGTATACAAATCAAAATAAAATCAAATTATGGACTTTCAGATTATACTGAACGATAAGAGCAT
>PMIW01000120.1:33909-61154 GCA_003158365.1 Ignavibacteriota bacterium
AAGCCCGAAATTGCAGATATATCCTGCCTGGAATTTGTCACGAAGACCCTTACTGAAAAAGCACCGAGAGTAAGATGGGAATCGGCAAAGGTTATTGGAAATATTGCACACCTATATCCCCGTAATCTGGATGCGACCATAATAAATTTAATTATTAATACGGAACACGCCGGGACAGTCGTAAGATGGAGCGCCGCTTATGCACTGGGACAGATAATAAAAATAAAAACCAAGCATAATAAAGAATTAATTCCGGCAATAGAGACTATCTGCAAGCGGGAAGAAAAAAACAGCATACGTAAAATCTATCTCGACGCATTAAAGAGTGTTAACAGTTAATTCCTATTCAAGAGTTTTCACTGAAAATACAGCTCCGGATTTTGAATTTTCTAAATTATTTTTTTGTTTTAAAATTAATAAAAAAACAAAAATATTAATTTACATGAATACAGAAAACGAAATACTTGAATCCGCTCCCGACCGTGAAATAGTAAACAAGAGGATAATAAACGCACCCCGTGAAACTGTTTACAATGCCTGGACTTACCCTGAGCACCTGATAAACTGGTGGGGACCAAAGGGATATACAAATACTTTTATAGAATTCGATCTTCGTCCGAGCGGGAAATGGAACTTCGTAATGCACGGACCCGAAGGTGAAAATTACATTAATGAATGCATATTCCTTAAAATCATACCTCCCGAGCTTATCATATGGAATCACTTGTCATTTCCCAAATTCCAGATGGTGGCATCTTTCAGAGAATTACAGGGGAAAACTGAAGTTACTTTCAAGATGGTTTTCAAAACAGCCGAAGAATGCGATAAAATAAAACTATACATGTACGGTAAAAACGAAGAGAACCTAGACAAGCTGGAAGAGGAAATAGGTAAAATGATTTATTTGCATAAATAGTAATAAGTATATAGTAATTAGTAAGTACGCATCAGATACATAGAAAGCGCAAAATCAATTCACCTTAGATGTGTTTTCTTCACCATTGTTGATAAAAACTTCACCGTTTCCATTTAAAACTTCACAGTTGGTATTCAAAACTTCACCTTTTTGCACCTAAAACAGGGTAAAATCGTGTTATGTAAAGTACTTTTCAAGGGGAAAACTGCGAATACAGACAAATTCTGAGCATTTTGAGGAAATTCAGGAAAAAACGATTTTTTTTTGTATCACTTTTGTATCACTTCTTGAAAAACAGGAAGAAAATGCATAAAAAATCTTTGCCAAAGAGAAACACAGAGAATGCGCAGGGTTTCACAGAGGAATTCCATAATTTATGTTAAAGAACGACAGCCATAAGAATATATGGTATTCTTCTCAAAATGTCAAGATTAAAAATAGAAGGTAAAGAAGTTAATCCCGATAAAGAAAATCGGGACGCAAAGAGCGCGGAAGTTAGAGAAGTTAAGAAGTTAGAGAAGTTAAGATGAATAATTTAGTTCACTTAGGCGGATGCAAAGAGTGCGAAGGAGAGCAGAGGGGTGGGATTTTTGGCGGGGGATGGGGGGAAGAAATTTCATTTGTTAAAATGAAATAGAAAATTCTAAATGCTGAATTTTGTATTATGAACGGAAAAAGTACGAATCGTATTGCATCTTGAGTTTGAAAAGCAGATTATATTGCTTTGTTATTTAATTACTATCATCCTTTTCACTTCAACAAAATTATTTTCTTTTCCTTTCACATCTTCGGCGATAAGCCTATAAAAATACACTCCGCTTGTAATTTGGTTATTGGATAATTGGGAAATGGAAAATGGAACTGTATAGGAGCCTTGGGGCTGGGATTTATTTACGAGGGTTGCGACTTCGCGGCCGAGGATATCATAGACTTTGAGCGAGACAAAACTATTTTTTGCGATTGAATATTTTATATTTGTCGAGGGATTGAATGGGTTTGGATAATTCTGCCCGAGCGAATATGTTTTTGCAATGGTATTATTGTTTGAAATACCAACGGAGTTTGTGATTGTGATTAATTTATTTACTGCATAGTTCCACTTATCATTATCGGGCGTGGTATCGTGGTTTACGGAATTTCCGTTTGCGAAGATTGTATCTATAACACCCGGGGTATTGGGAGCGATATATTTGAATAAAAAAACTACGGTATCAGAAAAAGGAAATTTCGGATATCTATGAGTGAGTTCATAATTATTTACAGATGTCATAAGCCGTTGAAGCGCAGTATCGAGAGAGGAGAGGATAATGCTACCTGTTCCCACGGCGATGTCACATCCGCCTGCGACCAGCGGTCCGCCTGAAATTCTCAATTGGCAATTCACGGTATCATTTGCCGGTACGGAAGAAGGGCAGACGATTATAACGGATACCTCGGGGAAAGGTGAAAGTCCGTGGCAGCTGCAGCCTTCGGTGATGCCGTTTTTTCTTGTCAGTCCCGTGATGCCGTCGTCGAAAGCGTTAAGGGATTCGAACAGTACGGCAATAAAAATCAGTGTGAAGAGGGAGACAAAAATTTTGTAAAGATTTTTCAAAAATGTTCCTATTTATTTTTAAACCGTTGAAACGGTTTTGATTTTAATTATAATCGTTTTCCCACAAATAAATTTGTGGGCTGAACTGAAAAACTTTTAGAGCAATTTTATTTTATTAACATCAGTTTTTTAGTCATAACGAGACCGTTATATTGCAGTCGGTAAAAATATATTCCCGATGAAATATTACCTGCGTTAAAGTTCACTTCATAAGTACCTGCATTTCTGAATCCGTTAACGAGGGTATTGACTTCGCGTCCGAGCATATCATAAATTTTCAGGTTTACGACGCCGCTTTTCGGAACATCGAATTTAATATTGGTAGAAGGATTAAACGGGTTCGGANNTTCGGATAATTCTGATACAAATTAAATTTATCCGGAATGCCTGAAATTATATTTTCATTAACCGATGTAACAATGCTATATGTTACGTTAAGCTTGCAAACTCCATTAGTACGCATATCGAGAACATAGCCTCTATCGACAAACATCTCTCCTGCGCCGGCGCCAGAAGCGATTGAAACGGTTGTGAAGTTTGCGCCCGCATCGGTTGATAAATATGAAAATCCGCTATAGCTTCCGGTCAGCACAGCAGTCGGGTCTTCGCGGCAAATATCGGCAGCCCATCCCGAGCCGGAGTTTGTTCTGAGGAGTGTCCAGTTATCGCCAAAATTTTTTGTCANNATATCCGCAGCCCAACCGGAGCCTGAGTTTGTTCTGAGCAGGGTCCAGTTATCGCCGAAATTTTTAGTCATATAAATACTTCCGCTTGGCCAGTTAGTAGCATAGGCGAGGCTTTTATCGAATACAGAATTTGTAATCATAGGAATTTCGCTGGAGCTTGAATTAGTTTGTACCATTTTCCAGTTTACGCCGCCGTTGGTAGATTTAAATATTTCACCGAGACCCGAGCCGGTAACTCCATCTGCCAGGAAAATCAGGTTTGAATTTCCCCATCCGACCACGATATCGCAGGGGCTGCGGAAGGGATAGTTACCGCTGATTTCGGTAAAAGTTTTTCCTGTATCGGTTGATTTATAATATCCTCCGTTATCGGGAGCAAAATAAAACACTGCGGGATTATTCTGGTCTTCTTCAAGAGGCATACCGTAATTGCTGAATGGAATTGAAAGAACTGTTGTCCAGTTCATACCGTAATTTGTTGACCTTGCAACGATTCCGGGCGAGCCCAAAGCGCAGAGCCATATATTTGTATCGAGAGGGCTGACATAAAAAGAATGCGCGGATGAGCCGAGCGGTACGGATGAAATCTGAGTCCAGTTATCGCCGCGGTTACGGCTTACATAAACGATGTTATTATACATAACAAACATAGTATTTCTGTCATAGGGATGCTTGCACAGATTATTGCCTATTCCGCCGCTTGCAGTAAGTTTGGTTATCCAGTTATATGACATTGTTGTACCGGCAGTAAGGTTCCAGTTCATTCCGCCGTTAGTTGTTTTTATGATTGCCTGATTGAGGCTGCTGACTGCAAAACCTGTAAGTGAATCAGAAAAAATAATTTCTTTCAAATCACCGAACATAGGATTTATTTCAAAGCTGAGGAATGCGCTTGTATCCAAATTATTATTCCTTATAAATCCTCCGCCGCCGCAGATATGAACATTATTAAATGAAGTCCCTGAAATGCTTCTGATATCAGAATCGGTATGAGTAAGGGAAAGATTCCAGGTGCCTGATGTACTTTTCATAAGCAGTGTGCCATATTCTCCGGCTGCAACAATTCCGCCCTGAAAATATTTTATTTTTAAAATATTATTTGTTGTACCGGATGATTGTAAATTCCAGCTTGTTCCTCCGTTCGAAGTAACATAAATTGTGCCGTTGCTGCCTGCAACTGCACCGTGCAGAGAGTCGAGAAAGCTGATTGAGTTAAGTTTTACGGAAGAAATTCCCGAATTAGACAAAGCCCAGCTTGCGCCGCGAGTGGATGTTTTAAAAACTTTTCCGCTATCGCCGCAGATAAAACCGACATTTGAGTTTGCAAAGTATACTGAATTTACAGATGATGAAGAAATATTGTGCTGAATAAGGGATACATTATTTTTCAATGTATTATAAAGATTCCCGTCTGAGCCAGTAAGCCAGAAAGTGCTGTCGGTGGAAAAGACCGAAGTGTAATTTACACTGCTGTTTACGGTATAAGAGGCATAAGATGTTCCGCCATTGGTCGAATAAAATATTTTTCCCGAGTTACCCGCGGCAAGAACGTAGATACCATCGGGGCTACCGATACTGTTAAATCCCTGCGGATAAATGCTATTGATTAAAAGGAATGTTAATATATTAATAAAAAGTACTTTAGTAATCTTCATAATTTTATATTTGAAATTAAATCTTTGTTTTAATTGTTAATAAAAGTATAATTTGAAACATAATGGTAAATTATTAAGTTTCTAAGGTTATTATTAATTAATGAAATATTTTACAAAATATTTATTTTATACGGTATTGCTTATTATTTCGTGCGTTTTCGCATCGAATGGATATACGCAAAGTAATTTCAACTATCCGATTGTATTTGTTTCGAGGAATCACTTGAGCGGGGGGAACGTATTCTTTCCGAATGCAGGATTGCTTCCGGGAATGGGACCTTTTTCGAGATTTAAAGTGACAGGCGGAAGATTAATGGTAAGGGATGCGGGTGGAAATGTTACGGTGTTGATAGACAGCACGATGGATTTCAGCGGAATAAGATTGATTGATGTTCAGCAGCCGTGTGTAAACTGGGACGGGGAGAGGATATTATTTTCCGGGATTGAGAGCAGGGACAGTTCGTGGAGGATTTATGAAATTAGAAAAGACGGAACGGGTTTCAGGAAAATAACGAAGGCAAACAGGGTGATAAATTTAACACAGTTCGGAAATGCGGCATACAGATTTGTAAAGTACGATGATATTGACCCTGTATATCTGCCTGACGGAAAGATAGTTTTTTCTTCGACGAGGTATCCGACGATTTCGCAAAATGGTTCTTACCTGACTACGAATTTATTTATTGCGGATTCGGCGGGCGGAAATATATTCAGGATTACATCCGAGCGCAACGGTGCAGAGAAACCGACGATTGACCCCGTNNTACGGGATATACGAGAATTGATTCGCTTGCACTTTCGACCGATAACGGGAACATATGGCAGATTGATATAATAAAACCGGACGGAGACGGTATTAAATTATTTTCAGGGGACCCGGGAAAAAGGAATACACTTTCTTCGTACAGGCCAAGAGTTACGAGTAATGGGAATCTATTAAGTGTATTCAATCCGAATATGAATTTTGCTTATACGGGAAGCAGTACGGGAATAAGATATTATAATGCGGGATTGAGAGCTTACAATTATATTTACGGAGTAGACACAGGAACTGCGTTATATATTGGCAGTCCTCCTTCGCTTTATACATATTCACCACCTTATGCAACCGACCCCGTGCCTCTGCCTGACGGAAGGATATTGTTTTCGGCGGCAAATACTGTTGAGGCGCAGGATTACGGAATTTATGTCTGCAATTTAAACGGAGGGGGAATAACACCCGTTATTGATTTGCCAAATACACTGGAATTGAATGCAGAACTTTTAACAGCAAAAACAAAACCACCTGTTGTAGATTATCTAAATACATACGATACAAACACGGTACCTCCGACGATTAATCCATCTACATATTACCAGGGAGGTTTGTTTCGGTTCGATTGCATGAATATTTATACGAACGGAGCAGTGGACAGTCTGATTGGCGATGCACCGCCGATTACAAAAAATGCGATGATAAGGTTTTTCCTGAATTTCCAGAGGCAGGATGAAAACGGTCTGGATAATCCGATATTAATCAGGGAAGCGACTGTTGATTACAGCGGAAAGATAGCTCAGGCAGACATACCGGCGAATGTATCCATGTTCGAGCAGGTCACAGATTCGAGCAGGCGGATTTTAGTAAACAGCAGGAATAAAGTTGCGCACGTGACGGGATTTAATTTTGACATAAACGGTTCAGGTACAAAATGTGTAGGATGCCACGCAGGGCATTCTACATTGCCCGTTCCGATAAATAATTATGAAGCGGCGTTTACAAATTTATCTACTTCTGCGAATGTGACCGAGAGCAGTTTTAAATCAAAAGGAAAATCAGGAACTTATACAGGAAAAAACGTTATCGACAGGAGGGCAAGAACGACGGATTTAGGTGCGGCATGGGTATCAGGCGGGAGCAGTAATGAATTTGTTGAGGTGGAGTGGCAGATTCCCATTGATGTAAGGGAAATAAAACTGTACAATATTTTTCCGAATCCAACTGCAGGAACAAACATACAGGTAAATGACTGTGAGATGTATTTTTACAAAGATTCAGTACTTATTTTACACATTCCGACTACGGGTGCGCTTACGACAGACGGAAAATCTATTCAGGTGACACCGATACAAACAATAAATAAAATAAAAGTTATTGTAAAAAATTTTACAGGAACAATAGAAAATCAAAGTGTTGCAGGTCTTGCGGAGGTGGAAGTAAATGCGCGGGTGAGNNTCCGAACCCATTTAATCCTTCGACTAAAATAAAATTTAATTTACCGTCTGCACAATATGTATCAATAAAGGTTTATGATATTGCAGGGAGGCTGGTTTCGGTTTTGGCAGAAGGAAAAATGGAAGCCGGGTTAAATTCAGTTATTTTTACGTCGCCGACTTTATCCTCAGGAATATATTTTTATACTCTTTCAGCAAATAACTTCACGCAAACCAAAAAGATGGTATTTATCAAATAAGTCCTGATAATTTAGAGATTAATAAGTTATTAAATATGTTAAAATTATTTCTAAATTAAATGCAATGATTCTGATTCAGAATAAATACTATTTACATATTGGATTTAATTTATTAACTTCCAAAATAATCGGGATTTTAAAATTAGCATACAGCTTCAGATCAAAGTGTGCAGATAAATTCCCGGAAAGNNCAGATTAGAAAAGCAATAATCTATTTACATTACGAAGCAGAAATCAGAAATTTTAAAAAATGAAAAACTTTATTTTCATTAAATTTTTGTTTTATTTTAATTTTATTTCCGTCCAAAAATGTATTATTTATAATATTTAAGATTAAATATCCTGTTTAAAAATAAATATGTCAAATTTTAAATATTAATAACTTACCGGAGTAATATAGTGGTAATAAAAAAGTAAAAATAATTTTTATGCCGAAAAATTTACTATCATTAAAAAAAGAAAACAAGAGCTTTGTACCCAAATCCGAAGATGGATTTGACAAGTTATATAAAACACTTTTCAAATCTTTTCTTGATGGTATATATATTCTGGATACAAAAAGCCTGAGGATTATTGACGCTAACCCTGCTATTTGCAAACTTTACGGATACAGCTTAGACGAAATGCGTAAGCTCAAAGTCACGGATATTTCCGCAGAGGAGCAAAAAACGAGAGAAAGCATAAAAAAAAGAATTTTACACATTCCCTGCCGGCTGCACAAGAAAAAGGACGGGACGGAATTTCCCGTAGAAATAAATGCAAGTACTTTCAAAACGGACGGAAAATATTATCATATTGTCCAGATAAGGGATATAGCAGAGCAATTGAAAAAAGAAAAAGAAATACGGGAGAATGAACGGGATTTAAGGGAAGCACAGCAAATTGCTAAAATAGGGAACTGGAGATATAATCTCGAAACAAAGGAATATGAATGGTCAAGTGAATTGAACAAAATGACAGGAAGGAATTTAAATGATGTGCCTGCTTCTATGGAAGAAGTAGGAGAATTATTTACACCTGAAGGTTTAAAAATCCGCAATGAAGCTATCAAAAATAGTATTAAGCATGGACTAAATACATCATATGAAGCCGAATATGTACGCATTGACAACAAAAAACACGGCTGGATGCATACAATTATAAAGACAGAAAAAAATAAATCAGGCGAGGTTATAGCATTGTTTGGAACTACACAGGATATAACGGAAAGGAAACTTGCAGAAATAAAGATAAAAGAAAGTGAAGAAAGCTTAAATGAGGCTCAACAGCTTGCCAAAATAGGAAACTGGAGCTGGGAACTTGAAACGGGAATGCTTAAATGGTCGGAAGAAATGTACAGCATTACAGGCAGGGATAAAGATTTAAAACCACCTTCGTTTAAGGAAACAGTAAATTTTTATACTTCGGAAAGTAAAATTATTCGTGATGAAACCGTTAAGAAAAGTATTGAATCCGGAGAGAACACGGCATATGATGCCGAATTAATCAGATTTGATAATCAGGAACACAGATGGATACATACAATAATAAAAGTTGTAAAAAACGACTCGGGAAAAGTTATAAAACTATTCGGAACAGCACAGGATATTACCGGAAGAAAAATATTAGAAAATAAATTAAAAGAATTAAATGAAACGCTTGAAAAAAGAGTAGCAGAGCGAACTTCTGAGATGAATAAAAAAGCGGAAGAGCTTCAGCTAATTTTAGACTCTGTCCCCGCATTTGTTTTTTATAAAGACAATGAAAACCGTATTATCCTTTCTAATTCTGCTCTGGAAAAATCACTCGGATTAAAGAAAGAAGATATTGAAGGAAAATCACTCTTTGATTTATTTCCGAGCGAAGAAGCCGAGAAATATTATAAAGATGATAAGGAAGTAATAAATAAACATAAAGCCAAGCTTGGATTAATAGAATCTATGGAGACCCCAAGTGGAATAAAATGGTTGCATACAGATAAAGTACCTTTGATAGATCAACAGGGAGAAGTTACAGGTATTATAGGTTTTTCGAAAGATATTACTGAACGAATAAAAGCTGAAGAAGCTTTACGCGAGAGTGAAGAAAGATTCAAGATGGTAGCGACTAAAAGTCCGGACCACTTACTTGTACAGGATATGGAACTTCGGTATACTTTAGTTGTTAATCCTCAGATGGGTTTAACTGAAACTGAAATGCTTGGAAAAACGGATTATGATTTTTTATCGAAAGAAGATGCAGATAAACTTACTAAAATCAAAAAAGAAGTTCTAAAAACAGGAAAATCAATCAACATCGACTCCCCAATAATGAATAAAAAAGGTGAGTTTGAATATTTCGAAGGGACATACGTGCCAAGATTCAATAAGGAAGGAGAAGTAGACGGGCTGATGGGGTACTTTAAAAATGTAACAGAAAGAAAGTTATCGGAAGCGGCTTTAAGAAAAAGCGAAGAACGGTTCCGTTCTTTATACTCTTCGATGACCGAAGGTATGGTATTGCACGAACTTGTTTACGACGAATCGAAGATTCCTGTTGACTACAGAATTTTGGAAGCAAACAGTTCGTTCGAAAAAATCACAGGAATAAAAAGAGAGCAGGCAATAGGAAAACTTGCATCAGAGCTTTATGGAATTGGTATTCCACCTTATTTTGAAACTTACGCAAATGTAGCACAAACGGGAATACCTTACGAGTTTGAAACAGAGTTCGAGCCTATGAAAAAAGCATTCAGGATATCCGTATTCTCACCAGAAAAAAACAAATTTGCAACGGTATTCAGCGATATTTCAGAACGAAAAATAATGGAAGAAAAGATAAATACGTTTCTGGAAGAAGTTCAGGCGAAAAACGATGAACTGACGCGTTTCAACAATGTAATGGTAGGCCGCGAGTATCGCATGATTGAACTTAAAAAAGAAATTAATGAATTATGCTCTAAATTAGGAGAGCCGTTACGATATTCACATGAGTTTGAATTGACAAAAAAATGAAAAACGATGTCAAAACCGGGAATACGGGAAGCAAAAATAATCTGATTAAACCAGTCAAGTCGGTATATAAAACGATGCGCGATTTGGAAGCAAAAAAGTGTGAATAATGCGTTTGTAATTAATTGTCAGCAAATAAAAAACAAATAATGTAGAGAATAAAATGAATTGTATCTCTAAAATTAATATTTATATTTAAAGATTAATGAATAATCAATGTGCATGAGGAATGATATATCTGTATTTGATTTTATAACTTTCAAAATCGAATGTCATGTAAATAAAAATCTCTATGATTCCGGTAATATTAAATTAATTTATGCAATTGCAAAAAATTTTACTCAAACTTCAGGTTCAGTAATAAAAGTATGATATGCGTGATGAAGAATTAAAAATTGGACGGAATGAATCCGAAAATTTACTCGATAAATATACAGAGTTATATGAATTCGCACCTGCAGGCTATTTAACATTGGACAGGGATGGTATAATTTGCGAAATAAATTTAACCGGATCTACTCTTATCGGAATTGAGCGTTCACAGCTTATTGATGAAAAATTCAGCGGATATTTATCAGAAGAATCCCGAAATGAATTTAATGAATTTTTTGGCAGCATATTCAAAAATAGATTAAAAATATCATGTGAAGTTATAATTCCCCAAAAGAATAATCAAGCCTGCAGTATTTTTGTAAATGGTATTTCAATAGAAAACGGGAAAAAATGTTTTTTAGTGTTAAATGATATTACG
The DNA here is from genome assembly GCA_003158365.1 of Ignavibacteriota bacterium. Lineage (GTDB taxonomy): Bacteria > Bacteroidota > Ignavibacteria > Tepidaquicellales > Tepidaquicellaceae > FEN-1279. The sequence goes on from PMIW01000120.1 coordinate 44,931, forward strand.
GAGCTTAAAAAAGCAAATGAAAAATCGAAATCGGAAAGGCAAAGATTATTCGATGTACTTGAGACATTACCCTCTTATGTTGCACTTTTGACACCCGATTATCATGTTCCTTTTTCCAACAAATATTTCAGAGAAAATTTCGGTGAATCAAACGGGAGAAGGTGTTACGATTATTTATTCGGCCGTTCGGAGCCCTGTGAGAACTGTGAAACTTTCAAGGTTTTAAAAACTATGGGACCGCACAGCTGGGAATGGACAGGTCCGAATAACAGGACTTATGACGTTTATGATTTTCCGTTTACCGATACGGACGGTTCGACTATGATACTGGAAATGGGGATAGACATAACCGAGCAGAAAATTGCAGAACAGAATTACATAAAGCTGAATTCAGAACTCGAGGAACGGGTAATTCAAAGAACTTCTGAAACTGATACAATTAATGCAGAGTTAAAAAAGTCACGTCTGGCAGCGTTGAATCTAATGGAAGATGCGAATATAGCGAGGGAGCAGATTGAACAGTTATATAAAGAATTGATGCGCTCTTCAGAGCTTAAATTACTGGCACTGAATGCCGGCAAGCTCGGCACTTTCAGCATCAATATATTAAAAGAAGAGGCAACCCTGGATGAACGGTCGAAGGAACTGCTCGGATATTCCGAAAATGAAAATCCGGGATATGAAGATATAGTAAAAATTATTAAAACCAGTAATAGTGAGGAGAAAAGTGAAAGAAATGAATTAAATGAAAATCCCGAATTCACAGGTGATTATGAGTCGGAATATAAAATATTAATGAAAGATAATACAGTCCGATGGTTATACATAAAAAGCCAGATATTATATGAATTATATGGTAATACAAAAAAAGCTGTCAGCATAGTTGGTATAATTTCAGACATTACGGAAAGAAAAAATATAGAAGGGGAACTGAAAAAATCACGTGATGAACTGGAAATAAAGGTAAGGGAGCGCACATCGGAATTGAAATTAAAGACAGATGAACTATGGCATACTAACAGGGCGTTAAGGACAATAAGTGCATGCAATCAGATTTTAATTCATTCTAATTCGGAAGAGGAATTATTATCCGAGCTGTGTGCAGTGATTGTAAAAGAGAGCGGTTACAAGATGGCATGGGTTGGATATGCAGAGAATGATAAATACAAAACCGTAAAGCCTGTTGCCTTTTCCGGTTTTGAAGTCGGATATTCAGAAAAAGCAATTATAACCTGGGCAGATACCGAGAGGGGAAAAGGGCCAACCGGAATTGCTATACGGTCGGGGCAGACTACTATATGTCACAACATGCAGACTGACAAGAATTTCAAACCATGGAGGGCAGAAGCTGTAAAACGGGGTTACAATTCTTCTATAGTATTACCAATAAAGGAAAACGGAAAAACATTCGGTGCATTATCAATATATGCTTCGGAGCCGGAAGCGTTTAATAAAGAAGAGATAAATCTTTTGACCGAATTATCAGAAGACCTTTCATACGGGATTTTATCTATACGGAATAATATTGAGAGGCGGAAGGCAGAAGAAAAGGCTGCCGAATCATATAAATTATACAGAATAATATTTGAAAACAGTGAAGACGGAATGTTTCTGACATCTCCGGACGGAAGAATATTTGATTCTAATCCCGCGGGAACAAGGATTTTCGGATACACGAGGGAAGAATTTATTGCCATAGGCAGAAGCGGTTTACTTGATACATCCGACCCGAGGCTGCCTGTATATCTCGAGAGAAGATTAAGAGACGGACAGGCAACGGGTGAACTGGCATTTATCCGCAAAGATGGAAGAAAAATCGAATGTGAAGTTACTTCAAGAATATTTCACAATGAAAAAGGCGAAGAATTTACAAGCATGATAATAAGGGATGTGACAGAAAAAAAAAGAACACGACAAGAACTCGTAAACAGGGAGAAAGAATTAAGGACATTATTCGAAATTTTACCTGTTGGTATTTCTGTAGTGGATGATGACCGTACTGTATTAGATACGAATCCTGCATTTGAAAAGATATTCGGAATACCTGATGACAATAAATCAAACATAATACATTTAAACAGAAAATACCTGCGGAGTGATTTGACAATAATGCCTGCATCAGAATTTCCAAGCATAATAGCACTGGAAAAAAAAGAAAAAGTTCAGGAAAAAGAAATCGGAGTATTGAAGGAAGACGGAGAATTAATATGGGTAAGTGTGAGTGCCGCACCATTGGCGCATGACCGTATAGTAGTGGTTTCTACGGATATAACGGAAAGAAGAAATGCAGAAAAATTGATAAGGGATAGTGAAGAAAATCTCAAGCAAGCACAAAAATTAGCAAAAATAGGAAGTTTTCTTTTTAATGTTGAAACAGGCGGGATTAAATGGTCGGATGAGATGTATAATATTATCGGGAGGAAAAAAGAGTCAGGTGAGCCGGAGCTTGAAGAACTTTCTCAATATTTTACACCGGATGGATGGAAAGTATATGAAGTATTATTAAAGAACGCTATTGAAAACGGTATAGATTTCAATAAGGAATTCAGATATATAAATGAAGACAAGAAGAAAAATGGCTGGTTGAATATAATAGGGAAAGTATCCAAGGATTCAACCGGAAAGGTATTTGAAATAATCGGCACTATACAGGATATTACGGAAAGAAAAATTGTAATGCAGGAACTGAATAAATTGAATGCCGAAACTCTTGATTTATATAACAACGCACCCTGCGGATACCATTCGCTGGATAAAGATGGTAATATTGTAAGAATGAACAATACCGAACTGAAATGGCTGGGATACAGCAGGGATGAGGTTATAGGGAAATTAAACATTTCCGATATACAAACTGCGGAAACCTATAAAGCATTCGAGAAAAATTTCCCGATATTTAAGGAAAGGGGAAATATAGATGACCTTGAAATGGAATTTATAAGAAAAGACGGTTCGGTTTTTTGCGTGTCGGTAAATTCAACGGCTGTTTATGATAAAGAAAGAAATTATAAATTCAGCAGATCATCTATTTTCGATATTACTGCACGCAAGGAAGCCGAAANNCAACAGCAGTATAATAGATTCGTTTTGTACATCCTGTGCCGAAGAGGTCGGGCAAAAATGTTTTTCAATAATGCACAATACGAAAACATTTATACACGATTGCCCGTTTACAGCAATGCATATAAGTAAAAAAAGGGAAGTTAGGGAGCAGGTAAGAGACGGGAAAATATATTCAGTAACAGTTGACCCGATATACAATGATAAGAATGAATTTACAGGAGCAGTTCATATTATGAGTGATATAACGAAACTCAAAGAAGCTGAAAACCAGATGAGAGATTTTGCAACACATTTGCAGAGAGCGAGAGAAGAGGAGAGGACAGCATTATCACGAATTCTTCACGATAATTTCGGTCAGTATCTTACGGGTCTTAAAATGGAAGTCTCGTCGCTCGAGAAAAAATTAAATAAAATATTAAATATAAATGATTATCCAGAATTACCTGAAAAATTTATTTCAATGAAATCGATTCTAGATGATTCGGTAGCTTTGACAAGCAAAATTTCAATGGAACTAAGACCAAACATTCTTGATATGCTGGGACTGATACCGGCAATAGACTGGCTTGGAAAAGATTTCAGTGAGAAAAGCGGAATTAAATGCGACATAGAAAAGAAAGTAACTTCCATAGAAATAAATCCGAGATATTCGACAGAAGTTTTCAGAATACTGCAGGAATCACTGACTAATATTGTCAGGCATGCAAATGCAACAAAAGTAAAAATAATTTTGCTCGAGGATATCGACGGATATACAATAACAGTGATTGATAACGGACGCGGTATAGAGGAAGAGGAAAAAAAATCTCCATACTCTCTTGGCCTGCTTGGAATGAAAGAGAGGGCGATGATATTCAAAGGCACGGTAGAAATATCGGGCAAGACAAAAAAAGGAACTGAATTAACAATTAAAATTCCAAACAATACATTATGATTAAAATATTAATTGCAGACGACCATCCGATAATAAGGCATGGTTTGAAACAAATCATATCGGAAGAAGACGACATGAAAGTAAGCGGTGAAGCAGAAAGCGGGGGAAAGATATTTGAATTACTGAAGAAAAACCAGTATGATATTTTAATTCTTGATATCAGTTTACCCGATATAAACGGGCTTGAAGTTCTGGGAAAGTTAAAGCGAAGTAATCCTGACCTTCCTGTATTGATTTTGAGTGCTCATTCAGAAGAGCAATATGCTTTAAGGGCAATTCAGGCGGGCGCAATGGGTTACCTTAATAAAATAACCGCAACAGAACAGCTGGTAAATGCAATAAGAAAAATAATTTCGGGAGGTTATTTTACGAGTGACACGCTTTCGGACAGGTTATTATCCGTATTAAAAGGCAACAAAAAAAGTATCCGCCACGAGGATTTATCTCCGCGGGAATTCGAGATAATGCGCCGGATAGCTTCCGGGGATACCGTAAAAGAAATTGCAGATAAATTATTTTTAAGCATTCCGACCGTATACACTTACCGAACAAGGATATATGATAAAATGAAAATGAAGAGCGACAATGAAATAATACAGTATTGCATCATAGAAGGATTGGTATTATAATATTTGTATATAATTACGGATCTTAATAACTGCGCAATATAAACAGCCTGCTAAAATTGTAATAAAATTTATTACAATAGAATCATATATCTTATTATTGAATATTTCAGCTTATTTTAGCAATTTTATTTGAAAATATTTGAATAAATATTTTCTTTTATACAGATATAAAATTTTTAAATAAAATGATTAGAATTTTAATTGCTGATGATCATCCAATAATCCGGCACGGGATGAGGCAGATGATATCAGATGAAGAAGGGATGAAAATAGAGGGAGAAGCTGAAAACGGGAGGCAGGTATTTGAATTATTAAGTAATAATAACTATGATATTTTGATACTCGATTTATGCCTTCCCGATATGAACGGGATGGAAATACTGAAGAAGGTAAAAAAATCGAATCCGAATATGCCGGTTCTTATATTAAGTGCATTACCGGAAGAACCTTATGCGATTAATCTAATTAAATCCGGAGCAAACGGATATGTTAATAAGATAGCGGCTTCAGAGCAACTGATTAACGCAATAAAAGCAGTTATTGGGGGAAAATTATATATCAATCCCGAACTTTCGGACAGGCTGATTCCGATACTTAACAATAGTGAATACAGAATACTTCACGGAAGTTTAACCGAGCGTGAAATGGAAGTGATGTGTCTACTCGCATCAGGCAAAACCATAAAAAGTATTTCAAATAATTTATTTTTAAGCATTCCCACGGTTTATAAATACAGGAATAAAATATTCCAGAAAATGAACATGAAAAATGATTCCGAACTTATTCAGTATTGTATTAAGCAGGGATTGTTAATGTCAAAAGGAATAGAATACTCACCGACAACTTAAATTCTTACAGTTTGCCGGCGGAATCAGGGTATAAAATTTATTACAAAACCAAATAAAAATTATTACATTATCTGAGCAACAATTATTACAGTTAAATCATATTCCTTATTATTGATATTTCTTTCTATTTGCACAATTTTGCAACAGTTTAAACATATTTTGAAAATGCATAATACCGCAATACAAAAAAAATATTTATTGAAAAGTTATTAAAAGAATCAGATGAAAAAAAACAAATTAAAACCGGCGTTGAAAGAAATAAAAGGCGGATTTTACGATAATGCTTTAAAGATACTTGATGAGGTTATTGCAGAAGACAGGACCAATTATGAAGCTTACTTATACAGGGGGAAAGTGAAACGGGAACTAAATGATTACCGGGGTGCGCTTGATGATTATAATTCGGCAGTCGAAATAAATCCCCAAAGGGCAGAAGTATATAACAACAGGTCCAAGTTATTTTATTTTATGTGCTTCTACGAAAAAGCATTGCAGGATATAATAAAAGCCAATGAAATCCACCCTGAGTGTCCTTTGATTTTGTTTAACAGGGCAGTTATCGAGTCCAAATTATATATGTATCGTGATGCACTTGTCAGCTTCGGGCTTTCGATAAAAATAAATCCCGTATTTATTCCAGCATATTTGAAGAGGGGATTGCTCAACGAAAAAACTGGATATTACCAGGGAGCATTAAGAGACTATGCGCATGTAATTAAGCTGAACAAAAATTGCCCATATGCCTATTATTACAGAGGAAAATTATTAATAAATTATATTAAAGATGAAAGAAGAGGGAAAAAGGATTTGAGCATTGCTTACAGGCTTGGAATTAAAAAAAAGGAAATACGAAATATTTTAGAAAGTAGTGCAAGGTAAGTTATTTTCTCAGGAAAATAATAAGCTATAAAACAGTAATAATATTACTACTGATTAATTTTAGAGAAACGGTAATATTTTTAAAACGGGCTTTTTTGTTTTAAAACGGATGCATCATCCGGTGTGAAAAGACCGGTAGATAAACAATACTAGAGGATAAAATGGTGGGCACTTAAATCCTCCGAATTTTTGTGTCCATCATTTTAAAATGAAAAATAAGTAATTTTATTAAAATATTGATGTTTTGCAGGAAAAATAACAAAGGTCAAAAGTATAATTGATTTTTAATAAGATTCTTTCAAAAAGAGTCAGTCTACGGCATAATTTCGATGATTTCACAAAATAATTCCAATTATTAAATCATATCAGAATTACCTTTTCCGCTCTATTCCGTACAATTTTATACGAATTTTATCCTTGAAAATTAAATATATTTATTTTAACTAGCATTAGTTAAACCTTTACTTTCGTTTTACGTGTTCTTTAAGTCCAGATATAAATAAGTGTTTTGAATAAATTTAATTTCTAAAACCGGAATCAGGAAACATTATTTTATATTATTTTGAAAAACTATTAATTGGATTTAATGAAAGTTATAAAAACTAAGGCACATATTAGTTATACAGGAAACAATACACAGAAGCGAATGCCCAAACCTCTACTATTTTCATTTTATCCTTTTACGTATCCGGATGTACTTAGATTTATGCACAGGCATTTTAGGAAATAACTATATTATAAATAATAATAGTCTTTTAAAAATAAAAATAATTAAAAGAATTAACAAATTTATTAAAAATAAATTAATGGAGGGAGTAATAATGAAAAAAGTAATTTCCTTTTTTGTTCTAATGTTTGTGTTGTCAGGATTTATTCTTTCGCAAACACCTCAGTATTACAATCTTAATACGGGCTACTTCGGCAAATTCATTCCCGTTTAATATGTCGGCAGGAAAAGGTAGTAAATTCTCTTGTTCCTTGCAGGTGAATTTGCAAATCCGACACCAATTACCGGCGGGACAGCAAATCACGAAAGTTTATTTCCGCACCGGGTCGGCAACAACGGTCTCTTTCACGAACCTGCATATTTTGATGGCTCAGGATGTAATTACAACTCTTAACGACGGGCACTTTTTATGCCGGACCATATGATACTGTTTTTGTAAAAGATACGACTCTTGCTTCTACAACGGGAGGATGGACGTGTGTTACGTTAAGACATCCTTATGTTTACGACCCGGCAAAAAGTCTGATTATATTTGTAGGACAATGCGGTTATTCCGGCACCGGTTTTACGATTTATAATACCTTGACATCAGGTATAAGAAGAGTCTGGTCTGTTGGAGGTTGTCCGTTTGCTCCGTATGCCAGTGGTGATGCAAGTACGCTCAACTTTGGCGTAGATGTAGTTCCTGCCGCACCGCCTGTAAGGCAGGCTAATCAATGGTGTTCAAATTATCCTTCATTACCGGGTTCGGGTGCATTACTGTATCATGCATCATGTGTTTTAGGTGATACATTATATGTTGTAGGAGGAGACGGAACAGGATTGCCTTCAACAACAATGTATAAATATGCAATAAGTTCAAATACATGGACCACGGGAGCAAGCATGCCGGGAGCTAAATGCGGAGGAGATTTATGCGCCGCTAACGGAAAGATATATTATATTGGCGGTGGAAGTGCCAACAATACTGCAGGAACAGCCGAACAATATATGTATAACCGCTCTACAGGTGCCTGGACAACGATAGCACCAATCCCAACCCCTGTAACAGGAAATGTTGCGGAATCATATCAGGATACGATAATATACTGTATGATGGGAGGCTGGTCATCGTATTTAACGACAATACAGGTTTATTATGTAAACAGTAATACATGGACCACGGCAACAGCGTTTGGAGGACCGGGCAGAAGGTCATTTGCCGGTGGAATAATGGGGAATAACATATTTGTTGCATGCGGATATAACGGTACTTATTTAAGTTCATTTTACAGAGGTGTAATAAGTCCTTCTAATCCGTTAAGTATTACGTGGACATTAGCAACAAATAATATTTTATGGACAGCAAGCCGTGCAGGCGGTACAGCAATAGCGGGAAGATTCTATGTATGTCCAGGTGATTCCGGCTCGGGTACTGCAAGTAACAGAATCGGAATTTTTGATACATCGGCAGGAACCTGGTCATATGTAGCAGGTGATCCATTCCTCAATTCAAACTACTGGGGTATAATGTCTTCAAGTATTATTAACGGTGGCGTGAAAATCTGGCGGCCGGCAGGAAGTTTATCGGCGACAACAAGACCTTTAATCGTATTTGCAGATACCTGTGCAATAATAACAGGTGTCGGTAATATCAGCAACAAAATTCCCGGAAATTATGCTCTGAGTCAGAACTATCCGAATCCGTTCAACCCATCAACAACGATTGAATTCGCACTGCCGCGTGCAGCGAAGGTGTCGTTGGTGGTGTACGATATCCTTGGACGCGAAGTAACACGGCTGATAAATAATGATGTCAAGGAAGCCGGATACTACCGCATGCAATGGAATTCGACGGGTGCATTCGGAACATCTGTTGCCACCGGTGTCTATTTCTACCGGATTACCGCAGGCAGCTTTGTTCAGACGAAGAAAATGTTGTTGCTGAAGTAAGTATCGAAATCTTGCTGTATCTTTAAATTTCAAACACCTGCAGTGAAGTATTGCTGCAGGTGTTTTTGTTTATAGTCAAACGGAGCACAATCGAACGCTTTGAAGTCTAAATCATTCCGAAAAGTGATAATTAATTTATAGAAACAGAACATCGAAAAACTCACTCAAAAGGATAATTTATTCGGCCGAAAAAAATATCAGATGAAGCGACTAGGCAGAGGTTCATCTGATATAGTTTTACCATCGAAATTTATTTCGAATCTATTGTTATCGATGATCCTTGCAATCTATCAGTATTTGCATGAAGAACAATATGACCGGCTTTTTCTTTCGATTGGACCACTGCGAGACAGAGACCATGGAACGCTTTATGTTCGCTCGCTTTAAACGATTCCAGATTCGTTTGTTGCCCATTATCAACTCCAACCAGGGTTCCTTCTCCCGACACACTAAACCGGATAAGATTATCTGCCCATGGAACAATCGTTCCTTTCTCATCAAGTACTTTTACAGTGATGAAAGATAGATCCTTGCCATCAGATGCAATGGTGTTTCTATCTGCTTCAAGAACGATCTTAGCCGGTTTTCCGGCTGTTCTAACTTCCTGTATTAAAATTTCTTTTCCATGAGTGCGCCCAACCGCTTTCAGAGTTCCGGGGGCATAGGTTACTCGCCAGGTTAGATGCAGAGCGTCGCCGGTCTTTCTCTTGGGTCCTAAAGAAACTCCATTGAGGAAGAGCTCAACCTCTTCGCAATTTGTATAAGCCCACACATCAATAGCATCACCTTGCTTCCAATTCCAGTGCGGGAAAATATGCAGCACCGGTTTATGAGTCCATTCACTCCGGTACATAAAATAGGTATCCTTAGGGAATCCGGCTAAATCTACAATGCCAAAATAAGAACTTCGAGCAGGCCATGTATAAGGAGTCGGTTCTCCTAGATAGTCCATTCCTGTCCAAATGTACTGCCCGGAAACAAAATTCTGCTTCTTTACTATTTTCCATGTCTCTTCCTGTGTTGATCCCCAGGGTACGCTGCAATTGTCATAAGATGAACATGTGAGATCTGAATTTCCGGTGGTGAATGCAGAATCCCATCGAACTGGCCAGCGTCGGATACTATCGGAAGGCATATCGTAACTGCCGCGTGTAGCAATCGCGGAAACTGTCTCCGAACCGATAAATGGTTTGCCCGGAAAATTCTTAGATACGTCTTTATAATATTCGGTATGGTAACTGAATCCAATCATATCCAGCGAACCATTCTTCATGATGGTGTTATCGGGTGATGGATCGTTACAGTTTGATGTGATCGGCCGTGTTCGGTCGAGATTGCGAACGAGTGAACACAGTTCGCGTGCAATGACACCGCCGCTGCTGTCTGTATGGTCATACTGTTCATTGATTTCATTGCCGATGCTCCAAATAAAGATGCTGGGATGGTTTCTGTCTCTCAACACCATATCCTGGATGTCCCTGACATGCCATTCATCCCAATTCAGGGAATAATCGAAATCGGTCTTTTTCTTTTTCCACATATCAAACGCTTCGTCCATCACGATAAATCCCATCCTGTCGCAGAGATCGAGCAATTCGGGCGCCGGAGGATTATGTGATGTACGAATGCCGTTGACACCCATCCCTTTCATAAGTTCCAGTTGTCGTTCCAATGCCCTGTGATTGATCGCTGAACCGAGAAATCCCAGGTCGTGGTGATTGCACACACCATTAATCTTAACTTGCTTGCCATTGAGGAGGAATCCTTTAGCTGCGTCGAAGATAAAAGAACGAATGCCAAGTGTCGTTTCGTAAGAATCATATTCCTTTCCATCGCTTATAACATTGGAAAGGACATGATAGACGTAAGGATTTTCAATCGACCAAAGAATCGGATCCTTCACAATAATACGTTGCTCGATTTCACTGAGGGGAGTCTTTGATGTGACCTGCTTTGTTTCGACAGCTGCGACCTCTTTACCGTCTGAATTCACGATCGAGGTTTTGAGGATGAATGACTGATCCTTGGCAAGGGTATTCCGCACTTTTGTGTGGATGACCACATGTGCTTGTTGTTCGGAAACCTCAGGAGTTGTAACATAGGAGCCCCAATGATCCACGAAGATTTTTTCTGTTTTCACCAACCAGACATTTCTATAAATACCGGATCCAGAATACCAGCGGGAGTTCGGCTGCTTAGAATTATCCACTTTGACGGCTATAATATTTTTCTCTTTCCCATAGTTCAAAAAGGGAGTGAGTTCATAGCGAAAAGAACTATAACCGTACGGACGCAATCCTAAGTAATGACCGTTGATCCACACTTCACTATTTCTATAGATACCGTCGAAGTCAATAAAAACTAATTTCCCTTTTTCAGTTACGGGCAGATCAAACGATTTGCGATACCAACCGATACCACCCGGCAATGCGCCGCCGCCCGGTGTCGCAGGATTATCTTTGCTGAACGTTCCTTCTATACTCCAGTCGTGCGGTAGAGTTAGCGTTCTCCATTTAGAATCATCCAGCTTTGCTTGTTGACCTCCCGTGACATCGCCCAAATTGAATTTCCAATCCTTGTTGAAATTTTCTGTTTTTCTGGAATTTGATGCATAGACCGAGAGAGAGAACAGAATAATGAAAAGGAAAAATGATAACGAGAAAGATACCCATCCTGAATTCGTACGGCACGTGTTCATAGAATGATTCCTTATGTTATAAGATTATTGAAATTAATTCTATTTTTGAATTTTCAACGTTCCATCTAGTATCAATAATTCATTTGGCTTCAGCTTAAAATTTGCGACGTGATTTCCATATCGCACAGTGCATTTTGATCCGCAAATATTTTTGAGAATTGTTTTAGAAAGCTTTCCATTGTTCCAGGTAATATCCAACTCAAATCCGCCGCGAGCACGCAATCCCTTTATCCTTCCATCTTTCCATGCTTTTGGCAATGCGGGGAGGATCTTGATTTCTCCATTCTGACTTTGCAGTAACATCTCTGTAATACCGGCTGTCCCGCCAAAGTTACCATCAATTTGAAAGGGCGGATGGTTGTCAAATAAATTCGGCAATGTAGATTTTTCCAGGAGAAGTCTTAAATGCTTATAACATTCTTCTCCGTCAAGCAGACGAGCATAGAAGTTGATAATCCATGCTCGACTCCAACCGGTGTGACCTCCTCCGTATTGCAAACGGCGTTCGAGCGTTTTACTCGCTGCTACAAAGAACTCGGGTGTTGCCGGAGTAATCTGAGTTCCCGGGAACAGACCAAACAGATGAGAAATGTGTCTATGTCCTGGTTCAAATTCTTTATAATCTTTAATCCATTCCATAATTGTTCCGTTCGATGCAATTCGCACAAGAGGAAGTTTATTCATAATACTTGTAAGTCCAGCCGCCCACTCACTATCAACATGGAGCATTGAAGATGCTCTCTGGCAATTTGTAAGTACTTCGCGGATAATCTGAATATCCATGGTTGGTGCATAGGTTAACTTGTATTCTTTTCCGGATTTCGGTTCGATATAACTGTTTTCCGGCGAATAGGTCGGTGCGGTAACCAAATGACCTTCCTTGTCTTCGAACAGGAATGTCTGGATAAATTCAGCGGCACCTTTCATGATCGGATACGCTTGTTCGCGTAGATAAACCGTATCATTCGTAAAAACGAAATGGTCCCAAAGCGGAAGGGTCATCCAAGCCCCGCCTAGCGGGAACATTCCCCAATAGACACCATCAATAACAGCCGTCTTCCCGAAAACATCAGTTGTATGATGCATTGTCCAACCATTTGCTCCGTACATTTCGCGGGCTGTCACACTTCCAGGAACAGTGAGCCTTCCCATAAAATTAATGAGCGGATGAACTGTCTCTGTGAGATTGCAGACTTCGGCAGGCCAGTAGTTCATCTGGAGATTAATGTTCACGTGGTAATCAGAACACCAGGGAGCCCAATAATCTTTATTCCAGATTCCCTGTAAATTAGCTGGCAGTTGTGCAGGTTGCCGCGACGAACCCATAAGAAGGTATCGGCCATATTGGAAATAGGTAGCAATAAGTCCTGGGTCGTTTTCTCCAGACCGAAACCGCTCCAGTCGCTTATCAGTCGGAAGTGTATCAAGTGACTGATCTCCTCCAAGTGAGAGACTTACTCGGTTGAACATGGAAGAGTGCTCGGTTATATGATTCTTCTTTAATACAGCGTAAGACTTCACCGCTGCTGCTGCAAGGATTCTAGTGCATTTCTTTTCAGGGTCGATAGAGCGATCAAAGTTTAAGCTGTCGATATTATAATCTGTTGCAGCATTGAAGAGCAGTACTAATTCGGTGCCGCCCGAAAGGTTCAAAGCATTGCCAGATTCTGTGATCTTGCCATTAAAAAGTATCGGCATCAGGCAAGCATAGAACTTCATATGTGCGCCTCCGGGACCTAGCGCAGGATCATCGGAATCTATCACCTGACCGCTCATGGCAATCCGGTTTTCCTTTACCTTGATAGTAGCGTCCTGCTGCCGCTGCATTTTGATACTCATGTCTAATCCGCCCGGCTTGTCCGATTTCATACGTAGTACCATGACATTGTCGGGGGATGATGAGAATATTTCGTATTCGATACTTTTACCATTTCGCGTATAACTAACCTTGGCAATGCCCGTTTCGAGATTAAGTTCCCTGCGATAATTTTTAATCGTTCCAAGTGTGTCGGTGAAATTAAAATAGAGATCACCGAACGTTTGATACGATCTGATCTTCCCTGGAATTCCTGAAATGTATTTTTCGGAAAGTTCAAACGCCTTCGGAATACTATCATCTAAAATTAATTGCCTGATTTCGGGAAGATGTTTGAGGGCGTTAGGATTATTATTAGCTATCTTTGAACCGCCCCATAGAGACTCTTCATTGAGCTGCAGCCGTTCTATGGAGGTGTTTCCAAAAACCATTCCGCCTAATCGTCCGTTTCCGATGGGAAGTGCTTCAACCCATTCTGTGGCAGGTTGTTTGTACCATAATACCAAAGTGCTTGTTTTATCAGAATGAATATCTCCTAATGGCGGAGATGCTATGCAAAGGAATTGGGCAGAGAGCAAGAAAAAAAGAAAAGCCAAGCATATAAAAGATGTCTTTGCAGTAGGTTTCTTTGCTGTGATTTCTTCTATCATCTCTCTTTCATCTCCACTGTTTGTATGTTCCCATCGTATAAAACGATTGCGTCCGGTTTCGATTGAAAATCAAGACCAGAAGGCTTGTTGCGACTAATCCATTTGATTTCAAATGTTCGTGTTCCCAACATTCCCGGATATTCACCATGACGTTTTCCGATGTTTAATGTATGTTCCTTTTCGTTATAACTCAAAGGAATCATCGAAAATTTGTCTTTCTCATAGTTATAATTAATATTTTCATCTTCATAGAGCGTAAAAGAACCATCGTTGCCCGTATAAACGAACAACCGAATTGGATCTGCCGGTTTTTCTGTTGTATACTGAATTTCTGGACCGCAGGGAATAATAGAACCCGCTTTCACATACACCGGAATATCAGTGTACGGTGCGTTGGCTTCAACCGTTTGCCCGCCTTTGAGATAGTTGCCGTTTCGCAGATCGTACCATCCGCTTCCGGCAGGAAGATAGAGCGACCGTGTTCTCGCTTTGTATTCTGTCACTGGATTGACCAGGAAAGCAGGACCAAACATAAATTGATCGTTGATATCAAGGACTTTTTTATCATATCCAAAATCCATTACCAACCCTCGCATGATTGTGTAGTCCTGATGTGTCACCATACCTGTAAGCGAATAAATATACGGCATCAAGCGATAACGTAATTTATCATACGCGACTATGGATTGATACGCGGGATGATTGTCTGGAGCGATGTTGTACACTTCCCGCAGCGGATATTGTCCATGGACTCGGAAGATCGGAACAAATGTGCCGAACTGGAACCAGCGTGTGTTCAGTTCGCGCCATTCATCGAGATCGGCATNNGCTTTAAGATCATACCATCGTGATGCAATATCACCACTCCACGTTGTTGCAGAATAACGCTGTTGTCCGGCAAATGCAGAACGGGTAAGAATGTACACACGCTGATTCTCGCTGGTTGAACGCTGGCCCTCGTACACGCCTTTTGCATTCATAAGAGAAAATGCATTAAGATACCGATATCCGGAACCTAATGCAGTCGGGCTCTGACGCAGGATCGTTTCGGTTCTTGAGAGATTGGAACATATATCCGGTTCGGTGCAATCCAGCCACCAACCGTTAATACCGATGCTGAAGAGCTTTTCATTCATGAGCTTCCAAAATAACTTTCGCGCATCCGCGTTATAAGAATCGTAAAATGTAGAGACGTATCCAGGCCCAACCCAATCTTTCTGTCCCTGTTCAACATTCCTTTTGTAGAGCCAACCCTTTTCATTGAAGAGGTCATAATTTTTTAAGCCAACATAGAACTTTGGCCAAACAGAAATCATGATTTGAGAATGGAGATCGTTGTGTAATGTCTGAATCATTCCTTTTGGGTCATGGTATCGTGTGAAATCGAACTCATGACTGCCCCAGGAATTCTCTTTCCAATAGAACCAATCCTGTACGATATTATCGAGAGGGATTTGGCGCTGACGGAATTCTTTTACAGTCGAAAGAATATCATCTTGGGAATTATAATGCTCGCGTGATTGCCAGAAACCCATTGCCCATTTGGGCATCATGGGCGCCTTGCCTGTAATGACGCGGTAGCCATGAATAACTTGATCGAGATTGTTGCCGTGCACAAAATAGTAATCGATTTGATCAGCAACTTCTGAATAGAGCGATATCGTATTCAGTATGTCGCCTTGTTCTGGAGTAAGACATTTCAGTCCGATATAACCGCCGGAATGGATCCACTCCACCTTAATTTCGTATTTCTTGCCTGTCTTCATTTCAAGGCGGGGAAGATGTATCCATGGGTTCCAATTTTGCCGCCACGAATCAACGACCAATTTTCCATCCAGCCATAATTTTGTATATCCGCTGCAATAGAGTCTGAATTTGTGAACGCCCAACTCTTTGCTTTCAATGGTACCGCTCCAGCGAACAGCAGCTACGTTTTGTGGAAAACCTGAGGGGAATTCATCGTTGACATCTGTGAATTCATGTTCAATTCTCGACTCGGTGCGGGAAGTAACAAGAGTAGTCAATGCAGTGTCTTTGAAATATTCAGC